>JBAVTM010000267.1:0-10575 GCA_049696195.1 Desulfuromonadaceae bacterium
TGGGCAACGAAGGTCTGGGCGCTGTCTACGTCACTGATGGTCAGCGTGCCGCTCGTGCTGATGTCTGCGGCAATGTTGCTCTCGGTTACGCTGGCAGAGCCGGCGGAAAGGACGGCCGCGTCGTTGACATCGTTTACCGTCACCGTCAGGGCCTTGGTATAGCTCAAACCACCGGCATCGGTCACCTGAACATTGATCGCCAGGCTCGGGTTCGTCTCGAAGTCGATGCTGCCGTTGACCCTTAGCTCGTTCCCCACGATCGAAACCAGACCGTTATCGGCATCGTTCGTACCGTTACCGACAACCAGCGTATAGGTAAATTTATCACCCGCATCAACGTCAGCCGCAGACAGTATTGCGATGACTGTGCCGGCAAAAGAGTTCTCGGCTAGGGTGTTTGTAGACAGACTGATACTGGTCGGAGCTTCATTGACGTTGCTTACGTTGACCGAGATGATTTCGGTAGCGGACCAGTGCCCGGCAGCGTCACGGGCCTGAACGCCGAGGTTGAACGTATTGTCTCCACTCTCAAAATTGTTCGAGGTACCGGCAAGACCTGCAGCGGTGAGTGTGATCTGGCCATTATTAGCAATGGTGAAAAAATTGTCGGTGCTTATGTTTGTTTCGTTGCTGAAACGGTAGCCATTAACTCCCCAAGTATCGCTGGCAGCAACGCTGGCGACTACGGCGCCGGATGCCTGATTTTCGGCGTAGCTGAAGGTCTGGTTGGGGGTGACAACTGGCGGAGTTGTATCGACACCGTCGGCGGTAACTATGACGTCTAGGGTGACGGTCTGGGTATTCGTGTTACCGGCAGCATCGCTTACCTCAATTACCAGGGGGAAGCTGTTGGAAAATTCGTTGGCTGCAGACAATGAACCAAGCTCTGTAAGAGTTATCCGACCACTGTTATCAATGGAAAAATAGTTGTCGTCATTACCGCTGGCAATCCGGTATCCGTTGACTCCGACAGAATCGCTGGCAGCTATGGTTCCGAGTACGGCACCACTCGGCTGTTTTTCTGTGTAGATGAAGGACTGTCCGGAGGGAACGTCGGGAGCCGTGCTATCAAGATTAAAGCTCAAGCTGCCGCTGGCCTGATTGCCAGCTGTGTCGGTGTCGGTGACGATTACGGTGTGGAAGCCGTCCGTTGTCGGCGTGCTGTAGCTGCTGCTCGCCACGCCGCCATCTACCGAGAAGGTGCGTCCGGTAGCGGGGTCGATGGTGAGTGAGGAATTGTTGGTGATCAGGTCGCTGTTGCTTGAGCCGCTGTCGGAGGTCAGTGCTACTATCGGAGTGGTAGGGGCAAGGGTGTCAAGAACGAAGCTGAGGCTGCCGAACCCGCTGGTGTTGCCGGCTGCGTCGGTCTGCCGGACTTGGACGTTGTTGTTCCCTTCAACGGCGCTGAAGCCGGAGCTCCACGTCGTTCCGCCGTCGGTAGAGTATTCAACGGCGGCACCGGCCTCGATGCCGCTGAGACTCACGTTTCCGTTGCTGGTGACCAGGTCGCTGTTGTCTGCACCAGTGGCGGTGTCGTGGATCAGTGTAATCACCGGAGTGGCCGGGGCTATCTGGTCGATAGTGTAGTTATGCGTGGCAGTGAAAGTGGCGCTATTGCCGGCCGCGTCATGGGCCAACACGCTGGCATCGACGCTTGAGCCGTTTGCCAGGTCAGAGCCGAGGACGTTGATGCTGAAGCTGCCGTCGGCGTTGGGGAAGCCGGTATAGGTGTTGACACCAGCCGTGAGCATGATCGTGTCACCGGTCTGGAATTCTCCCGTTACCACGCCGGTGACCGTTACTGCTGTTCCCGCTTCGGCGATGTTGAGAATGTTGTCGGCGGTTATGCTGTTCAGCGCGAGAGTCGCGGTCGGTGCTGTTGTATCCAGGCTGAAAGTGATGCTATCGGTGGACTGGTTGCCGGCAGTGTCGGTGTCCGTGACTACTACTGTGTGGCTGCCGTCCGCTGTCGGCGCAGTGTAGTTGCTGCCGGCAATGACGCCGTCAACCGTGTAAGTGCGGGTGACGTCCCCGGCTGCGGCGCTGAAAGTGAGCGAGGCGTCGTTGGTCAGCAGGTCGCCTATGATGCCGCTGTCGCTGGTCAGTGCTACCGCCGGCGTGGTAATGGAATTGTCCAGCGTGAAGGTAAGGCTGCCGGCAGCCGTGTTACCGGCAGAGTCGGTGTCGGTGACGACTACGCTGTGGCTGCCGTCCGCTGTCGGCGCGCTGAAACTGCTGCCGGCGATGCCATCCACCGTGTAGGTGCGGGTGACGCCGCCGGGTGCAGCGCTGAAGTTCAGGGCGGCGTTGCTGGTGATCAAGTCGCCAACTGTGCCGGTGTCGCTGGCCAATTCGATGGTCGGGGCGGTCGGAGCGATGGTGTCAACCGAGTAACTCTGACCATCGGGATCGCTGGCGGTGCCGGGGTTACCGGCCGCGTTGGTGGTAGTGACGCTGGCATTGATTATGTGGCCGGGGTCGGCGACCAGGTCGCTGCCGAGGACGTTGATACTGAAACTGCCGTCGGCGGCGGCGCCGCCGGTGTAGCTGGAGCCGTTAACCGTGAGCGTGACCAGGGCGCCGGCCTGGAATTCGCCGGCTACCGTGCCGGTGACCGCTACGCTGCCCCCCGCTTCGGCGATGTTGATGCTGTTGTCGGCGGTGATACTGTTCAGGGTGACCGTCGGGAGCGGGGTCGTTAGGTCAACTGTGTACCTTTCGATGCCGGTGGCCGTGCCGGAGTTGCCGGCCCCATCGGTGGTGGTGATGCTGACATCGACGATCTTGTCACCATCGGCTGCCAGATCGGCGCCGGAAACGTTGATACTGAAGGTCATGTCGGCCTGAACCAGACCGGTGGAGTCTGCACCGTTAACCGTCAGGGTGACAGTGTCGCCGGTCTGGGCGTCGCCGCCCACGGTGCCGGTGATCGCTACGGTGCCGCTCGCTTCGGCAGAGTTGATGATGTTGTCGGCGGTAATGTTGGCGTTAAGAGTGACCGTTGGTGCCGGAGCCGTAATGTCGACCGTGTAATTTTCGCCATCTGTTGCCGTGCCGGAGTTGCCGGCCGCATCGGTGGTGGTGATGCTGGCGTCGATGATCTTGTCTGAATCGGCAACCAGGTCGCTGCCGGCCACGTCGATACTGAAGGTGTTATCGGCATGAACCAGGCCGGTCGAGGTGATGCCGTTCACCGTCAGAGTGACCGTGTCGCCGGCCTTGGCGTCGCCGCCCACGGAACCGGTGATCGCTACGGTGCCGCCGGCTTCAGTGATATTAATAATGTCGTCGGCGGTGATGTTGGCGCCAAGGTTGATGATCGGGGTCGGGACGGGAACTGTTACGTCGATGCCGTAACCTTCGGTATCGGTGGCCGTGCCGGAGTTGACCCCGTCGGTGGTGGTGATGCCGGCATCGACAACCTTGTCATCGTCGGCTACCAGATCAGCGCCGGAAACGTTGATGCTGAAGGTCATGTCGGTCTGGACCAAACCGGTGGTGTGAATACCGTTCACCGTCAGGGTGACCGTGTCGCCGACTTTGGCGTCGCCGCCCACGGTGCCGGTGATCGCTACCGGGCCTCTCGCCTCGGCCGAGTTGATGATGTCGTCGTCGGTGATGTTGGCATCGAGGGTGATGGTGGGGGCCAGTTTTTCGGGTTCGACAGTGGGTTTTGGGCCGGCTCGATACACCGGTGGCCGTGGTGTGATTAACGGCACCACCGGATCCTGATAGTCAAGCTGATTACTTGGTACAGGGAGAAATCCCGGCCCCATGCCAGTTTTGACCATCGGTGCGGGTGCAATAATCGTATCCGGAAGCCGCAGGTCGCTTGAGGTAACATGCTCATTATCCGGCTCTTTTTGAGCATCCACTTCTCCCAGCGCTTTTGTTGCTTCTACATTGTTGCTCACCACCCTCAAGCTGCCGGCTTTGGCGTGGTTACTGATACCAACCATTTTAAAAAGATCACCCAGGGTGCTCTTGTTGTCTCTGCTGGGGTCGGTTGGGTCAAAGTCGCTGTCGCTGTTATCACTGAAAACAACTGGATGGAGGGAGTCACCTATGGCGTCAAGCGCGCCATTTGGTATTATGACAAATGTTCCATCGGCAAAACTCAACAATAAATCGATATCCGCTACATCAACGGATTTCAGCTTTGCTTCGCTCAGTGGAATGGTAATTGTTCCGTCCGGTGCGACAAGGGCACGCTCAATATGTTGAGCTTGATCACCCCCCTTAATTACAGCATTTTCGCTTTCGCCATCAGTCTTATTGGCCATATAAACCTCTGCGTTATAACTCATAAGGAACGAAGTAACAGCCGCGCTTCAGCTTCTAACCATCTGAACCGGTACTTAAAACAAAAAAACCCAACGCTTCCGGCTACGGACTGTTGCTTTTTATGCGCAAATCGAGTGAATCTCTCAGGCGCTGCTGTTCATTCACCTGCATGGAAAGCAGTTTATGCGATTCCTTTGCATCAGCAGCCCTATGAACCATCAATTCGGAAATTTGGCTGCGTATCTCATCGTTACCCTTGTCCACAGTATTGAAAATGGTGCCAAGTTGCCTGCCAAGCTGCTGCAGCTCACTGCGGAAGTTATTGCTCGCCTCGGTCTGTTCGGTGAGTGTGCGCAGCATGTCGGCACGCTGTTTTTGAAAGTCGTCAATTTCAGAAGTGAGCGTTCGCTGTTGCACGCGTGCCGCTTCGGCCAGCCTTTCTTCGATTTTGTACGAATCGAGGGTATCTCTTAATTTCTTTTGTTCATCCACCTGCATGGCAAGCAGCTTATGGGATTCCTTGGCATCGCCGGCGATTCGAACTGTCAGTTCGCTGATTTGGGTAAATATTTCAGAAGACCGTGCTTGCTGTTGCAAGCGTGCCGCCTCAGCTACCTTTTCTTCGATTTGGTACGAATCGAGGCTGTCTCTTAATCTCTTCTGTTCATCCACCTGCATGGCAAGCAGTTTATGGGATTCTTTTGCATCGCCGGCCAGATGAACCGTCAGTTCGGAAAGTTGGGTACAGATCTCACCGTTATTCTTTTCCATGCTGTTGAAGATGGCGCCGAGTTGCCTGCCAAGCTGCTGCAGCTCACTGCGGAAGTTATTGCTCGCCTCGGTCTGTTCGGTGAGGGTGCGCAGCATATCGGCGCGCTGTTTTTGGAAATCATCTATTTCAGAAGACAACGCTCGCTGTTGCACGCGTGCCGCCTCGGCTAACCGTTCTTCGATGCGGATCAGAACTTTGGAGTCGTCTCCGCTGTATGTCGCTCCATTCTCGGAAGTAACACTTTCATATGCCAAGGCAGTCTCGATGTGGCGAGCAACTTCCGAACCGAGCAATGAGGAAATGTCGCTTTGCAAGCGACGAATCCCAAGCATCATCAAGCCAAGGATTATTGACCCCAACAAACCGAACATAGATGCCGAGAAAGCTATACTCATTGACTGCATTGGGGCTTTCATCCGTTCAATCATCGTACGGAACACCAGGAGAGGGCTTGCCGTACTCATATCGAGTTCGGCAAAACTGCTGATCAGAACTGAAATGTCGGTGAGGGTTGCGAGCAAACCAATAAAGGTCCCAAGCAGTCCCATGCCGACTAACAGGCCGGTAAAGTATTGAGGCAAGGCATTACGGCGAATCAGACGATTCCGGGCATTTATCAGTTCATGCTCAATGGCAGCCTGTTCCTGATGGGAAATAGAGCGGCCACCCGAAGCTGCTACCATTTGCAGTACATAAGAAATATCGCCGGTATAACTGTTGGCCATATTTTGAAGGGTAGCCAAATCGGAGTTGGCTTTTCTGGCTTGGGAATACTCCACGATCATTTTGGCTTCGTGTATCAGCTTGTGAACACTGAGCAAGATGAGCAATCCGCCGAACAGAATAATGCAAAATATGGTGTAGTTGATCTGCGGATGGGGGTTGCGGCTGATCGTTGATCTGATTGCTTCATGAAAAAACGAAGCGCCGGTAAGCAGGAGGATAAATGGCAGTGACACAGCAATGTAGTAAAATTTGAGTTGTTTAAACATTAGGCTCTCTCTCTAGATTGTATTTAACCGACACTAGGCACGGATATGGAGCATGAACATTTGAAAAAACGCTTACCCGGCACGGAACGCCCCGTCACGAAACTTCAGCAGGGGAGAAAGGATGTATGACAGAATGGTTCGCTTGCCGACTGCAATGTCCGCACTTGCAGCCATACCGGGCATCAGCACGCCTGGTTGGTGAACCCGGGACATGAGGGTTGATACATCGACTTCAACATTCACACGGTAATAGCGGTTGCCTTTCTCATCACTCAACGTATCTGCGCTGACCTCGGTTACATGGCCTTCAAAGGTACCGTACGTTGAGTAATCATATGCGCCGACACGTACACGCGCCGGCAGCCCCCGGCGCAGGTTGGCACGGTCGTTGGGGTTTGAGCGGGTCTGGATGACAATACGCTGGTCACTCGGGGTGATTTCCAGCAATATTTCGCTGGGGCGCACTACGGCGCCAATGGTAGTAATATTCAACTTGTTGATAAGGCCCGCAACCGGAGTCCTGACGATATTACGGTCAAGGCGGTCGACGTTGGTGCCGATTTCGTGACTCGATTTTTCGAGTTCCTCACGCACTTGCGTCAACGCGGAAGAGGCTTCAGCCCGGAAACGGGCAACTGCCTCTTTCACCCGTGATTCAGATTCAGACTGTGCGGATCGCAGGCGCGGAGCAGCATTTGTTGCTTCGGCTATCTGTGATTTGAGCCGCTGTATGCGCGTCTGAGCCTCCAGAACTTCCATTTCGGAGGCTGCGTTGTTTCTCCTCAGACCATCAATCACCTGGTGCTGCTTTTTCGCCAACTCCAGCTCTTCCAGCAGATTCTGCCGCTTTGAAGTTGTTTCGGTAAGTTCGTTCTTCTTCTGCATGCCTTGAGCCTGCAACACCTGTACCTCTTCGGCAAGTTGGGCGCGACGGGCCTGCCATGCGGCGGTTTCCACACGAATCACATTGGGGTCGTTCAGGTTTTTGGGGAAGATAATCGTGTTATGACCGTTCAGCTCGGCAAGAAGACGGGCCTCGCGACCCCGCAAGGCATCAAGCTTTGACTGCTCCTGTCCCAGATTCGAGCGGGTCTGTATATCTGACAACTCCATCAACGGTTGTCCGGCAACAACGAGCTGGCCTTCCTGAACGAGGATTTTCCGGACAATGCCCCCTTCAAGATGTTGCACAATTTGCGACTTGCCGGCAGGGATGATCTGCCCCTCGGTACGCACAATAACATCGACTTTGGCAAACCCGGCCCACAGCAATACACTTATGCTGCTGAACAGCAGCAGCATAACAAAGGTGCGATGGGGTGATACGTCCGTAAAAGAATCACGTACCGTACCGTATATGGAACGTCGCGTAGACCCCATCAACGCGACCTGACCCTGACGAGTGAGGCGTTTGCATTATTTTTTCCCTCACGCACCGAAATATCAATGCGATCCTTGGGCATCTTCATTTCAATCAGTACATTTCGCACCGCCATGGCTCGATAGAAGCCCATACGCTTGGCCTCGGAAAAACCGGGGGGCACTTCGACGTAAATGCTTGTTTTTCCACCCGCCACGATCGGCTTCAACGATTCGAGCAGTCGATCGTGCTCTGCCGGCGTAAACGCAACGGCTTCATCCGTGAAACGCACTTTGATTTCGAAATCACTTGCAAGCGTCTTGTCGAGCCCACTCGCCGGCTTCGGTGCCGCGGACGTTACCTCGACAGTCTTTGCCAGACCGCCAGCCTGCACATTCTGGGAAACCCGCTGTGCAAGCTTCATATTCAGGCGCTCGATTTCACGTTTTAACGCAATGTTTTCCGTAACAGGATCGGTTGTCGCCCTGGAAGCGGCTGCAGCATTCTGTTTGGTGGAAGCAACCTGCGGTTTCTCCGGCCCACCCTTGCTGGCGCGCCCCAATTCGAGGGCAAACATGAATACGGCGACGGTCATGATAGTCAGAAGGAAAAGAAGGTTAAGTACCAAATTGGTAACGGCATCTACATAGCCAGGCCAGAAAATATCCGAGCCATCGTTATCACTATGACGCGTTTCCATACGAATAATCCTCCGTTAAGCAATCATGGTTTAACTGGTTTAACTGTTTCAAGAGGTGCAGATTCATTCCCGGTCGGTCCGGAGGCGCCCAGGGCGCTTTCCTTCAGCTTTGCGAGTTTGTCGCTGTCGCCATTACCCTGAATCTTCATGGCGCCGGCCGTGGCGAGCGGTGCTGTCGTACGTTCCAGCGTACCTGTAACCGTTGGCTCTGTTTTTATCTCGGGAACCGCCGCAGGAGTGCCAAGCGTTAATCGAACCAACTGGGCCACCGTACTCATCTCAAGAACATGTAAACTGACGAGTCGGGAGCGAACCTGGTAGAAACGGTCGTAGACATCAAGAAGATCCAGTAGAGACTGGTTACCGGAAATCATACGTTTTGACATCGCCTCTGTTGCAGTGGAAATCGACATCAGTTCCTGATAACCGGAGCTAATACGCTCTTTCGTTGTTGCAAGCGTGGCATAATTGGCTGACAGCGCTTGAACAACACGGCGGCGCTGGTCGTCCAGGCGGTACTGCAATTCTTTATGTCGCGCGGTGCGTTCAACATGATTCTCGTAATCACTGCCGCCACTGAAAAGACTCCAGTTCACCACCATCATGATGCGCCTGTCTGTCTGGCCGGCAGAGCTGGGATCCCCTCCCGCGTGAAGGGCATAACTGTAGGTGTACTCCGCATCGACACGCGGCAGAAATCGACTCTTCGCCGCCGACGTATCAATATCAGCAGCCCGCATCTCTGCAGTAAGTGCGGCAATTTCCGGATTTGATTTCATGGCTGTGGAAACGGCTATGTTGAACGATTTCGGCAGTAACGAAGCTCCAACATCGTCGAGCACCGGAAGACGGACCTTCCGGGGTACGAGGTTTGTCAAACGAACAAATTCAATCCCTGCAGCCGCAATAGCAGATTCCTGTTCCAATCGGGACGACAGCGTTGCCTGGCTGCGTGCACGTACGCGGGCCATGTCGGAAATGCTGGCCGCTCCTGCGCTGGCCCGTTTTTCAATATAGCTGAGTAACGCATCAAGCTGGGTTTCAAAGTCACGCGTCATATCCGCCTGCAGGCGACTGGACACCAGGGAAAGATAGGCATTGACCGCAGAGATGTAAGCGTCTCCGTCGCTTACCCGATAATTCTCTCCGCGCGCCTGTTCAATTACTTTACGTCGCCGCCAATCCAGAAAGCTGGGCAGATCAAACAAGGGTTGACGTACGGAAAACCCAACGTCGGTACGCAGGTGAGTATCAGAGGGGATAAGACCACCCTTCCCATCTGGAATCGATGAAGGTTGAGATGTTTCATAGCCTTTGTTTGCACGCAGCGACACGGAAGGGAGCAGAAGGGCAAAAGCCTGACCGGATTGCGCATTTGCCTGTTCCGTACGTGCCAAAGCCGCGAGACTTTCACGATTGAAATTCCGACCGGCGCGGATCGACTCCAAAAGGTTTGCCTCATCTATCTGGCTGGCAGATTCATTTTCCAGTATTTGATTTTCAGCCATACTTTTTACAAATTGCCCATCGACATCGGCTAATACTGAAATTTCAGACTTGCCGGTCAATTCTGCCAGATTCCGTTTTTCCGGTACAACAAAACCACCGGCAACTTTACGAAATTCATCAACCTTTTGTGATGGGAGAGAATCCGGTAAACTGCCGGTTTCCTGTTGAGGACCGTTTTGCCCTGAAGGCCCGGGCAGACGGGAATCTTTAGAGGGGGCGGAATCGGGTTCAGAATCCTTGATCTGTATTTCGGCAGCGGTTGTAGCGATCGGTGATAAAACGAATTGCAGAATTAACACGAGGACACAAACACAACACTTGAATCTGTCAAACACAAACGTACTCCTTGCACTTAAAATTCCGCACTGATCGCCTAACCAATAGGGAGAGGAATTCTATTAATTTTTTGCGGGCATACTATCACCATAAATCCCCACCGTCAACGGAGTTACGTCAACATGAGCGGGCAGTAATTATTGCGGCACTGAAGCCGAAATACCCGCGCTCAAACCAGAGGCAACTTCATGTTCAAAGAGGCGTTTTTTGACGCTCAGATGTCCCGGGGCGATTTTTCCCGTGTTTTCGGTATGACTGACACAGCACAGGAATCCGGCACCGTTCCTTGGAGATGGTTGCAGCGGAACCAACGGCGGTGCGACGACCAGTTGTTCGGCGGGAAGTCGGATTACACAAAATGTTTGACAGGGTCTGCCATTTTACTATAGAAGGAGTATTCGGTTCTCGAACGATTCTTGTCTTATTTTCTTGAAACGGCAGTCGGATTTGTTTTTAATCAATTTAAATGCGGGAATAACTCAGTGGTAGAGTGTCAGCTTCCCAAGCTGAAGGTCGCGAGTTCGAATCTCGTTTCCCGCTCCATTTAACTACATAGAATCATTTCTGATTCTTGGCGAATTGCCCCGACTACCACTAAAACTTTCACTTAAAAGGTTTTATT
>JBAVTM010000268.1:0-1883 GCA_049696195.1 Desulfuromonadaceae bacterium
AAAGTATTCAGCCTGCCTTATGTGCCTCCAAGCTATTTATTTTTAGAGCATGATGCGGATGAATCCCGGATCCAAAATTTACCCAAAAAATATCTTTTTTATCCGGCACAGTTCTGGGACCATAAAAATCACTTTAGACTTCTAAAAGCGGTCGCCTGTCTTGTTTCTGAGTTGCCAGACCTGCAACTGGTTCTTGTCGGAGGGCCGAAGGGGGCGTATCAGGAGGTACAAAAACTGATTCTGTCTCTTGGGATCGAGAAAAGAGTCAAAATTTTAGGTTATGTTTCGATGCCACAGATGCGTGCCATATATCGTGGTGCTCGTGCTTTGATTATGCCCTCAATATTTGGTCCGACAAATATTCCTCCACTTGAGGCGATGGCCCTCGGGTGTCCGGTTGCAGTATCAAGCAACTATGCCATGGCGGAACAGGTTGGTAGCGCCGGGCTTCTGTTCGACCCGTATTCAGTTGAAGAAATAAGTGCCGTTATCGCCCGCCTTTGGAATGACGATAGATTATGTGCAGAAATGTCAACTCGGGGAATAGAGAAGAGCCGAGAATGGACTCAGGTACATTTCAACAAACGGCTGGAGAGTATAATTTCACGTATTTTGAATGCGAATAACGAAATATGAAAGTAACAATTCTAAAGTTGACAGACTGTTGCTTTGGAAGGCTGATTGTGGCTATGCTGCCAAAGGCATCAGCACCTGACAGGTTCTCAGCAAGACAGCTTCTTCTTATCCGCCCCGGTGGTATCGGTGATGCAGTTTTGCTTATTCCGGTCATCCACTCTCTCAGGAGTGCCTTCCCCTCCTGCACAATTGATATTCTTGCAGAAAGCAGAAACGCCGATGTTTTTGTGCTTACGACAGGTGTCAGGTCTGTGTATAAATATGACAATCGCTTGGAGCTAATCACGGTTCTCCTTAATACATATGATGTGGTCATTGACACGGAACAGTGGCATCGCTTGTCCGCTGTGGTGGCGCGACTTGTAAGGGCACCCGTAAAGATTGGCTTTGACACCAACGAAAGACGAAGAATGTTCACCCATGATATTTCGTATGATCTGCGCGCCTATGAGCTGGATAATTTTGCATCTTTATTAAAACCATTGGGAGTGAATTTTCAGCATGACGTCGAAACGGTCACCCTGAAGTCGCCGCCTCAGTCGGTGATAAAAGCGAGTCAACTCCTGCGGCCGAATATTTCCGAACCATTTATCGTTATTTTTCCCGGAGCTTCAATTCCGGAAAAGCGCTGGGGGGCTGACCGCTTCAGAAGTGTGGTTGAAATGTTGTCAGCTTTTGGAGTAAAGATCGTTGTGGTGGGAGGGAAAGAAGATCGCCAGCAGGGGGAGGTTATCACCGCCGGCGGATTGGGGCTGAATCTGGCCGGAGTGACCTCATTATCTGAAACCGCAGCGGTCATTCAGAAGGGCGCACTGCTGCTGAGCGGCGATTCCGGTGTGCTGCACATTGCCGTTGGTCTGGGGGTGCCGACGGTGTCCCTGTTCGGGCCTGGAAGTGTGAAGAAATGGGCACCCCAGGGGGAGCGTCATATTGTGATCAACAAGGGGCTCCCCTGCTCTCCCTGTACCGCATTCGGAAACACCCCCCCCTGTTCCCATGATACCCGCTGTATGCGGGAGATCACCGTTGATGAAGTGGTCAACGCCGTCACCATGCTGTTGACCAGCCTGGGAGCCATGCCATCCCGGTGCTGCAAGCAGGATTGGATTGAAGCCAGATAAAAGAATTACCTACTCCTCCATTCTCGGAAAGAGCGCCTCCGTCTTGATGATGTTTGTTCCCGTTTTCAAACCGCCCCACGCCAGCCCCTCTTTAGAAACTTCTTCATTCCATCCCAGGGAAGCCAG
>JBAVTM010000269.1:0-9649 GCA_049696195.1 Desulfuromonadaceae bacterium
CCTTGAGGTTTATCCTTAGATTTTCAAGCGACTCAATATTCGCGTCTATTCGCTCTTCCTTAGAATCGGCGACAAAAACAACGCCATCGACACCTTTTAAAATCAGTTTTCTGGATGCATCATAAAAAACCTGCCCAGGGACGGTGTACAGATGGAAACGGGTCTTAAATCCCCGTATTTCACCCAGCGAAAGCGGCAGAAAATCAAAAAACAGCGTCCGTTCAGTCTCGGTCGCAAGACTTATCATCTTGCCCTTGGCATCCGGTGCGGTTTTTTGATAAACAAATTGAAGATTTGTCGTTTTTCCGCACAGACCCGGACCATAGTAGACTATTTTACAATTTATTTCACGAGAAGCATAGTTGATGAAGGACATCTTCGGCTTTCCCCGTTATTAATTAGTAAGTTAGAAATCGTTCGACAGAACCGAGAGCAACACAGTTTGTGACAACCTGCTACATGACGAATTGATTGGATTCAGCTGAATAGATTGTCGATGTCGTCGTCGGTGATTTCAGCAAAGGGAAAATCTGAAGAACCACGTTTTTCACGTTCTTCCGACTTTTTCATTAAATTTCCAAAAATTGTCGAAAGTTCCTCCGACGATTTTTTCACACGCAGTCGCACGAGACCAAGTGAAGAACGGTTATCAAACAGAACAACGAGAATTACCCTGCCGCCCACAATGGAAATATGGAGATTATCCTTCTCCCCTTCGTGGAAGAGAATCGAAAATTCTTTTTCGCCGATCAGCTTGGCAAGTCCGCCTGTGGCGGCAATGTTACCGGCTGTCAGCGAAGCAAGTGAGGTTGTGTCAAAACGCTCGGTTTCTCCAACGCCGGAGATGAGTTGTCCATTTTTGTCTACAAGGAAAATCACCTTGGCGTTGGCTTCCTTAAGCAAACGCCCGATAACTTCATTAATTTCCTGAAATTCTTCGTCGTACATGACCAGCGTTGGATTGGACATGCCTATCTCCTTGCACTGCTGCAATTAGTATCGAAACTGTCTGGATTCAAAAAAAGAATATCTTGCCTTATAGCAAACCTGCTGCCTGCTTTCAAGCTTATTCGATGCGCCTGTCATGTCTGCAGAGGTATTCGGCTGTTTGCTTTACGGAAGAGGCTATGATATCGTATCACTTTTGATCATATCTCCAAGACACCCATTCGGAAGGCAGAAATCATGGAATTGAGTTTTTCCAGAAGCAACGAACCAATCGACCAGATTATCAGCCGTTTGGTTGAAGAATCAGGTGGCATCCATCATCCGGCCATAATTAAAGAAATGATCCTTGCAACACTCAAGATCGGCCAGGATATCGATTATCTGGCGGACCTGAAGCTGATCAACACCACACTGCGGGAAATGCGCTATACGGCAAAGGTTTTCGGCCCCTATCGCCACCGCAAGAAAGTTACCATCTTTGGATCGGCCCGTACGGAAGAATCTGACGAAATGTACCAAAAATGCGTGCGCTTTAGTCGCACCCTGGCAGAAAACAATTACATGGTTATTACGGGGGGCGGACCCGGCATCATGCAGGCCGGCAATGAGGGGGCCGGGAGCGAGAACTCATTTGCCGTAAATATTCGACTCCCTTTCGAACAGAAGCCAAATCTGGTCATGTACCGCAATCCACGACTGGTGACATACAAATATTTTTTCAACCGTAAGGTCGCCTTTGTGAAAGAGACCGATGCAATTGTTGTTTTTCCGGGCGGGTTTGGAACACTGGACGAAGCGTTGGAAGTTTTCACGCTGATACAGACAGGGAAAACATCCCCCAAGCCGTTGATCCTGATGGACGACCAGGATGGGTACTGGGAGCAGTTTTTTAATTTTATCAAAGAGACTCTTCTGGTGAAAGGCTTCATATCGGGAGAGGATTTTTCACTCTTTACTATCACAAAAAACGAGCAGGAGGCACTCCAGGTAATCAACACTTTCTATAAGACCTACCATTCACTGCGCTTCATCGAAAACCGGCTGGTTATACGCCTGCTGAGACCCCTTTCGGGCGGACAGATTGCGACACTGACCGAAGAGTTTCCCGAGCTTATCAAAGTAGGTGATCGGATCCACAGCTGCGAAGCGTATCCGGAGGAGATAGACGAACCTGACCTTGCCCTTCTGCCGCGTATTTCAATGCTATTCGATCACCATCACTATGGACTGCTGGTTGCCTTTATTAACCGCATAAATTCTTTCTGACGGAAACAAAAGACGGAACCGTCATGTCCTCTGACACCTGGTCCGTTGACAATATCGGACGCTTGGCGATATAGTTACACAATTATTCTCACTTCGGGACACCATGCAGGATTTAAAACATTTATCACAAAATAAATCAGCGTCCGGCTTCAGGCTTTTCGGCAACAGTTTCCGAAACAGGCACCTTAAGCCGACAGGTGAACCGCCCAGGCCCAGGCTGCCCCTTCCCACGGGAAGACGCCTCAGGCAGCTTAAGTTGGTACTGCTGTTCATTGCCATTGTACTGGCTCTTGCTCCGCTCTGCGTACTGGCACTGCACCAGTCAAAATCGGCAGGATTGTATGTCGGCAACTGGATTGCATCTCTCACCACTACCGCTCCAAAACCGGTCAAACCAGCCGCTTCAGCCGGCCGTTTCGAGACCGCCAGCAACCTGCTTGCAACGGCTGAGATAAACGGTCCCAGCATATCTGCCCGGACCCCTGAAGGGTTGCAGCACATCTACACCATCCAGGGCAGCCTGCAGCGGCGGGTCTATGAATTCCTGGCCAAAAACCAGGTGCCGTACGGCGTTTTTGTCGCCATTGAGCCGGCTTCGGGACGAATTCTTGGCATGACCGCCTACTCGTCCGTTGATCCGCTCTGGGCGAAACGCTCTGTATATGAACTGTATCCGATGGCCTCGCTGTTCAAGATTATCACCGCCTCCGCAGCTCTTGAAAACCATAAAATCACTCCCGAATCCGTTATCGAGTTTCGTGGCAATTCCTATTCGGAAAACCCGCGCTACTGGGATGCGAGCCCTCGCGGCAGTAACAACCGCATGAATGTCTCCTATGCTATGGGCAAATCAATCAATCCGGTTTATGGACGGGTCGCAAGCGACATCGCCGGCAAAACGTCCGTCATGGAATCTGTTTCCCGCTTCGGATTCAATCAGGAACTTCTGACGGGCATCCCTGCCAAACCGAGTCAGGCGGGGGAACCGGTTAATAGTCACGATCTGAGACTGATGGGAGCCGGACTGGATCATGAGGTTAAGATTTCTCCGCTACACGCTGCGGTGATCATGTCGGCAATTGCCAATGGCGGAAAAATGATGCTTCCAGGGCTGACCAGCAGCATTGTCGATGCGAAAGGGGTTGAAAGTGAAGTGTTTACCCCTCGAGAGCTGCGGCGCCTGGTCACACCGGAAACATCAGCATCATTAACGCGGATGCTTTCCAGCACCGTCCTGACCGGCACCTCCCGCAAAGCATTTCATGACCGCCGCGGCAGACCGTTGCTGAATGTCCCGATAGCAGCCAAAACGGGGTCTATCGACGGCACAGACCCCAAGGGGCACTACTCATGGTTTGCAGCCTTTGCACCGATACAGAATCCCCGCATCGCGCTGGTAGCTCTGGTTATCAATCCTGACAAATGGAGGATCAAGGCGTCTCAGGTTGGAGAACAGGCATTGCAGGAGTTTTTCAGGAAATAGGAGGATCGGTTGGATAGGTCATCAAGCGCAATTCTCCATCCCGCATTTCGCCATAGGTAAATTGTCCCATCCAGTCGCCGAGAGACAGGACGGCGAAGGGCGATCCCGGGAGGTTTTCACGCAATGCAAGATGGAAGTGGCCGGTGACCAGTCCATCGCACCCCTGCTTCTGCAGCCTGCGGGCAAAATCAAGAAGGATCTCGCGGTAGTCCCAGCGGGCGGTTTTAAGCGTATAACCGGCTTGGCTCCGTTTCTGCAGACGTTTTCTGATATTCTCCGCCCATGCAGGGGGAAAATGCCTGATACCTGCAGCAACCAGGCGTGTGCGCAGCACAAATCGCAGCAGACGGTAGAGACGATCTTCCTTGTTGATCTGGTCGCCATGGCAGATATAAAGACGCTTGCCCTGCACATATTCGATGGCAGGCCCGGTATGGATTACGGCTTTCAGCCGCTGCGAAAAAATCGCGCCCAGATGAAAGTCGTGATTCCCTTCATAATAGACCAACCTGCAACCGCGCACGACCAGCCGTTCCAATGCATCCAGGACGGCATCATACTGCGTAAAAGGGTGTGAGGGGAATCCCAGCCAGAAGTCGAACAGGTCCCCCATAATATAGAGGGTGTCCAGCTCCCCCTCCAACTCCCGTAGAAAACGAAGCAGCAGGAGATAGTTGGCATCATCCGGCGATACAAGGTGAGCATCGGCTATAAAAATATCTCGCATGGCGCAGATTGTGCTTCGACCAACAGTAAAAAGTCAACAAGAAGAAAAGAGGAGAAATCAGATGGCAACATTTCACAGTGTTGAAATATCGTGGGAGGACCTGCTCGGAGCATTTACCAGCGGTCAGCTTGATAAAGCCTATTATCTCGACAGGCTGACCGGCGAAATATTTTTTGTTCCCTCAACCTCTGATAACAATGAAGTACGGCAGCAGATCCAGAACAACGGCGAGCGCTTCCTGGAAATCCCTCCGTTTGACTATCGCAGCGAAAGACAAATTGTGACCGAATTTGTCGCACAGATATCCGAACAGGAATTAAGCGAGCTGCTGAACAGCTCGCTGGCTGGAAAAAAACCGTTCGGAAAAATTGAAGACATACTCTCGTTCTACCCGCACGAGGAAGAGCGTTTTGCGTTGTTGAAAGATCAGTTTCTTTCCCAGCGCCTTAAAAACTGGATGGAAGAGAACAACCTGTTCACTGCCGACACGGTCCTGCATGGCATGAAGCACCCCTAGGAGGGGATATGGAGCACACTCACCACATTCATACGCCGCGCAACGATTACGGCAGGTTTATTGCCACGATACTGCTTTTCTGCCTGCTAGCCGCAGCCGGTTACGCGCTCCAGCACACCATTTCATGCTTCTTGCTTTCCTGGGTCATCGCCTACCTTCTTGATCCCCTCCTCGTGAACGTCGAGCGGCGCGGCATGAAACGGCTCTATGCTCTGGGGCTGCTCTATATAATCCTGGGAATTCTGACCGTTTTTTTCCTGGCATTCATCGTGCCGGCCATCACCATCAGCTGGAACTCCTTCGTCCTTGATCTGCCCTCCTATATCCAGAAGCTCAAACAGATCGCCCTGGATTGGAAAAGTCGCCTACCTGACCGCTACGGCTCGGATGAAATTCAGTGGCTTATAGACAAGGCATCCGCCAATATCGACACGGCTGCTGAAAAAACCGGATTCTGGGCCTACAGCTTCGGAACCAGCATCATTTTCAATCTCTTCAACATCGTCCTCTCACCGATCCTGGTTTTCTTTATGCTCTATTACAAGCAGACCGTCATAGACACGGTGACCTCGTGGCTTCCTGACGGCAGACGTGCCCAGATTATAGACATCGCTCACGAAGTCAACACCAGTATCGGTGGTTATCTGCGAGGTCAGGTGGGGGTTTCCATCATCGTCGCGCTGCTGGCAACGATCGCTCTCTTTGTGCTCGGAGTTCCTCATCCAATTTTCTGTGGCGCTTTTGCGGGCGCTGCATCGATCCTGCCGTTCATTGGCGTAATCATTGCGACTCTGCCGGCCCTTTTCTTTGCCTGGTTCAAATTCCAGTCCGTTGCCATGCTCGGGCAGACTACGTTCGCATTTGCGCTGATCTACTTTGTCGAGGGGTATGTCATAAAGCCGCTGGTATTCAAGGAATCGATGAACCTGAACCCTCTGGTTACCATTATCATGGTCATGGCTCTTGGTGAAACTCTCGGATTCTGGGGCATCCTGCTGGCACTGCCCATCGCTTCGGCCATCAAAATCACCTGGGGGCATTTCGTGCGGGGCGATTTCAAATAGAGGTAACGATTCGTGAATAAGGAAACCATCTCACCCCCGTCAAACCGGGATACGTGCGCTAACGAAATTATTTCCTGCGAGAAGCCGCGGAATACAACTTTAACTTTACCAATAACCGGGATGTCATGCGCCAGTTGCGCCGCCCGGATCGAAAAGGATCTGTCCCTGCGGGAAGGGGTGCAGAGTGCCGTGGTCAACTTTGCCCTGGCAGAACTGACCGTCAGCCACGACCCTGCCGTCATTTCAAAAGAACAGATCGTCGGATACGTCGAGGCGCTCGGCTACGGTGTTGTCCGTTCTGAACCGGACGGTGAACTGACCTTTGGCGTGCGCGGACTGCACTGCGCTACCTGTGTCAGCACCCTTGAGAAAAAACTGCTCGAACACCCTGCCATTATTACCGCCATCGTCAATCTGGCTGCAGAAACCGGCTTCGTCCGTTTTGATCCGGAGCAGCTCGATTCCACCGACATCTTCACCATCGTCCATGCGGCCGGATACACCCCGGTAGAACTGCACGGGGCTGAAGTTGCCCATGACGACGACCTCCGTTCCCAACGGAACTGGTTCATTTTCTCACTGTTCGCCTCACTGCCGATCATGTTTACGATGGGGCTGCACTCCAATCGTGCCGTGATGCAGCTCAATCTGCTGCTGGCTACCGCGGTTCAGTTCTCTGCAGGATTGATTTTCTATCGTGGAGCCTGGAACGCTCTCAAAAATCGCAGTACCAACATGGATGTACTTGTCGCCCTGGGAACCTCGGCCGCATATTTCTATTCGCTGGCCGCCTACTTCGGGCTACTCGGACCACATCGTGAAGTGTTTTTCGAGACCTCGGCGATGCTGATCGCATTTATCCGTCTCGGGAAATATCTTGAGGCCCGCGCCCGCGGCAAAGCGAGTGAAGCACTCAAGAAACTGTTCAGCCTGCAGGCCGACAAGGCCCGCCTGGTAACTGATAGCGGCGAAAAAGAGGTGCCCGCCTCTGTTATCCGGGTCGGCGATATTGTTCTGGTCCGTGCCGGCGATATAATTCCGGTCGATGGCGAAGTGCTTGAAGGAGGGGGGGCCGTCAATGAGAGCATGGTCACGGGTGAATCCTTGCCGGTGCTGAAAAAGCCGGGGGATACCGTTTCCGGAGCAACTGTCAGTACAAATGGTGTCATGCGGATCCGGGCAACCCGAATCGGCGAGGCCACCCTGCTGGCACAGATCATCAATATGGTGCGCGAAGCTCAGGGGGACAAGGCACCGATTCAAAAGTTTGCCGACACCGTTTCTGCCTGGTTCGTACCGATCGTGATGCTGTTGTCTGCCGCCACCTTTGTCATCTGGTTCGCCGTTCTTTCCAGCGACTTCCTGACCGCCTTCCGGTTTGCTATAGCCGTACTGGTCATCGCCTGCCCGTGTGCGATGGGGCTGGCAACTCCGACCGCGATCATGGTCGGGAGCGGCATTGCACTTGGACGCGGCATACTGGTAAAAAAAGGGTCAGCTCTCGAGATAATCTCCCGGCTTAATATTCTCCTGCTCGACAAAACCGGCACTCTGACCAAGGGGACACCGGAGATGACCGACCTCGTGCCGGTCACGCGAAGTGTCGATCCGACCAAGCTGCTTGAGTGCCTGGCTGCTGCAGAAGCATATTCGACCCATCCGCTGGCCCAGGCGGCACTGACAGCGGCACGGGAAGCCGGGATCGAGCCGGGCAAGGCTGACGATTTTGATGAGCGGGGCGGTTTCGGAATAACCTGCCTCCACGAAGGATTTCAGCTGGCGGTCGGCAATGAGAGGCTGATGGCGGAACTCGGTATCTCGCTTGCTCCACTGGCAAAGAAGTGTGCCGAATTGTCTGCTGCAGGCAAGTCGCTGGTTTATGTAGCGGCCGGAAATGCTCTTGTCGGCGTCGCAGCTTTCGCCGACATCCTTAAGCCTGAGTCGGCCAGAGCTGTTGCCGAGCTGCGCCGTATGGGCATAACCACCTGCATGATTACCGGCGATCACGCCGATGTTGCCGCCATTGTGGCGAAACAGACCGGAGTCGACACGTTTGAAGCCGAAGTTATGCCGGATCGCAAACGGGAGGTGGTCAAAGAATACCAGGGCCGCGGCATGACCGTCGGGATGGTGGGTGACGGGATCAATGATGCACCCGCTCTCGCTCAGGCCCAGATCGGCATCGCCATCGGTGGCGGCACCGATGTTGCCAAAGAGACCGGCGATATTGTCCTGATGCGCAGTGATTTAATGGACGCCGTGCGTGCTATCGCAATTGGCCGGGCAACTTTGACAAAAATCAAGCAGAACCTGTTTTGGGCTCTCTTTTACAACATCCTCGGTATTCCGGTAGCGGCCGGTCTGCTGTCAGGCTATGGCATAACCTTGAAACCTGAGTATGCCGGGCTGGCAATGGCTTTTTCGTCAGTATCAGTTGTTCTGAACTCACTTCTGCTGAAACGAATCGAAAAGTCGTTGTGATTGCAAAGGAAGGTTGATCCACCGGGGGTATGAGTGCTTTTTTCCAACATATTAAGAAGTTGTCTCGGCATCTGCTTTTCTGCGGCAGGAGTTGTCGTTTTCCTTGCCGGAACTTCAGTCGCAGAAGAAAACAGCGGGACTTTTCCTGAAAAACCTGCCGGCGTGTCGTCAATTATCCAGGTTACACAGGCGGCACAACCTGACAGGATCACCGGCGAATATGTCAAAGGGTACTTAAATGACACCGGAAAAATGCTGGTTTCGCCCTCAAACTGGGACGGGAGCGATTGGCTGAAAGCCGGGCTGGTCATTGGCGCATCGTCAGGACTCTATTTTGCTGATACTGACATCAGAAACTTCGCGCAACGAAATCAGAGTTCACTCGGAAACAAAGGCGCCACGGTCGGGAATGCATTTGGCAACCCTCTTTACGCCGCGCCGTCACTCGGCTTATTCTATATTTATGGGCACCTCAATGATGATCCGAAAGCTCGCCGGACATCCCTACTTGCCATGGAGAGTCTCGTCATCAGCGGTACCATCACCATGGTCCTTAAACAGGCAACCCAGCGACCCCGCCCTTCCAGCGGCGAAACATCCACCACCTGGGACGGCCCTGGCCTCAAGTCAAGCGACCCATCCTTCCCTTCCATTCATGCGCAAACCGCATTTTCGATTGCATCCGTCCTTGCCGAAGAGTACGGCACCAACCCATTTGTGCCGCCGATCGCCTACGGGTTGGCCACGCTTACCGGCTTGGCACGGGTTTACGACAACAAACACTGGGCTTCTGATGTTTTTTTCGGCGGGGCAATCGGCTACTTTGTCGGCAAAGCTGTTGTCCGCTATCACGCGGTACAGAACGACACTTCCCTGAAGATTCTGCCAACCGTCACTCGACAGGGATTCGGACTGATGGCTGAATACCGGTTTTGACGGGCGGTTCCTTTACAAATGATCGTAACATCAACAATTTTTGAACTGATTTTGTATAGAAAACTTGCATAGGCGCATTCATGTGGTAGATAAGTACAGTTATGGAATTCCGCCCGGGAAGGCTCCGAACATGAATGCCCCTGCACGAACACAACGGTGCCGTATTTCCATAAAGATCCTGCTGTTCGTAGTTTCCTTCGTACTTTTTTGCACCACGGTCATCCCGT
>JBAVTM010000270.1:0-2943 GCA_049696195.1 Desulfuromonadaceae bacterium
GATGAGCAGAAAATCGGCCTGAAAGGTTCACCTACCTGGGTATCGAAAATATTTTCCCCGGAGCGCGACAAGGGGGAAATCATCGGTGACGGCTACGCCGACCCTGATGGAACCGCAGCGCTGCTGATAGATAAACTGATGGCGAAGGATATGCTACCGTTATGAGCGACCCACAACCAAAACCAAAGAAACCGCGCGGTGTCGCCCAGTTGCTGGCGGGCGTATGCATCGCCTGCGGCGCCCGCTGCCAGAGCGTCTGCCCGGTCAACTGTATCGAGATGACCGACAGCGGTGAACCGATTATCGATACCGCCAGGTGCATCGGCTGCCAGAAATGCGTCAAGGTCTGCCCTGTTCAGGCACTCGAGATGTTTTTCACACCAGAGGAGCAGAAGATCCTCGAACAGCTGGCCGCCTCAACCGTACCGGTCGAAGAGGAAATCGACCCGGAAGCCGCGGTGCTGGCGAAGAAGCTGGCTGAATATCGCGGTGTGTGGGTATTTGTCGAGCAGACCGAAGGGGAGCCGGCCAAGGTTTCCTGGGAACTGCTCGGCGTCGGCGCAGAGCTGGCCGCGAAGCTGGGCGTCGAACTCTGTGCCCTGGTGATCGGCGAGAATGTCGAGCACCTCTGCAGGGAAGCATTTGCCCACGGCGCCGCCAAGGCCTACCTGATGGACGCACCGGTCTATTACCACTACCGCACCGAAGCCTACGTCGAAGCCTGCTGCCACCTGATCGAAAAATACAAGCCCGAGGTCATCCTGATGGGTGCCACCGGCATGGGGCGCGATCTGGCCGGAGCAATTGCCACCCGGGTCGGTACCGGGCTGACCGCCGACTGCACCGGACTCAGTATCGACGACAAACGCAACCTGATGCAGACCCGCCCGGCCTTTGGCGGCAACATCATGGCCACGATCATGTGCGACAAGTTCCGTCCGCAGATGTCAACGGTCCGCCCCAACGTCATGCCGATGCCGGAGCGCACGGACGATGCCGACGGCATCATCATCCGTGACCCGTTCACCGTCCCTGAGGAGAGCATTCTCACCAAGGTTATCGAAATTATCCGCGACGGTCACAGCAAAAATGCCGTGGATATCACCGGAGCCGACTTCATCGTCTCCGGCGGGCGCGGTATGATGGGCCCGGAGAACTTTGCCATGCTGCAGGAGCTGGCCGACGAGCTGGGTGGGGTGGTTGGAGCTTCCCGCAGTGCGGTCGACGCCGGCTGGATGCCGGGAGACCGCCAGGTCGGCCAGACCGGCAAAACCGTCCGTCCCAAAATCTACATCGCCTGCGGCATCTCCGGCGCCATCCAGCACCTCGTCGGCATGCAGGATTCAGATCTTGTTATCGCCATCAACCGCGACAAGAACGCTCCGATCTTTGAGGTGGCCACCTACGGCATCGTTGGCGACCTGTTCCGGGTAATTCCGGCGATTACGAAAAAAATCCGGGAATTGAAACTCGATAAACACTAAAAACATAATAAATACAGGCAGACTTTCAGAGGTTTTGACATGATCCCACGCACGTCCATATTCGCCGCCCTGCTGGTTTTATCCCTGGCCGTATTCGCCTGGGGATGCTGGAAACGGCTCAGTCTGATTTCACTTGGCCAGCCGGAAGAGCGCTGCGACAATATCGGCACCCGCATCGGCGACATGCTGCTGTACGCGTTCGGCCAGAAGCGGGTGATCGCAAAGCCGTTCGGTTTCAACCACTTCATCATTTTCTGGTCATTTCTGATACTGCTGGTGGCAAACACCGAATTCATCCTTAACGGGCTTTTCCCCCATACGATCAAGCTTATCAAGCTTCCTTTTGAACTGTACGTGCCGCTCGCCTTCATGATCGACATCGCGTCATTACTGGCACTGACCGCAGTAACGGTAGCAGCCGTGAGGCGGCTGCTTTCGCCCCCCTACCCGGAGGCCCGTACACTGGAGGCGTTTTTCATCCTGGGGCTGATCGCAACACTCATGCTTGCCTCCTTCGGCCTCAATGCCTCGGAACTGGCAGCATTCATGGTTAAATCCGGGTCAGATCCGGAATCGTTTCTTGCTACCGCGCGAAAGGTCATGCCGGTATCGGCGTTGTTGGCCGGTCTGCTGCCGCCGCTGCAGCTGGAAACGATCCATGCCGCCGCCTGGTGGGCCCATGCCCTGGCGCTGTTTGCCTTCATCTGTTACTTGCCGAACAGCAAGCATATGCACATCCTGACCGCCATCCCGAACTGTTTTTTTCACCGGCTGGAAAAGCCGAATACCCAGCCGAGAGAAGAATTCACCGTCGGAAACCAGTTTGGCGTCGGCCGGGTCGACCGCTACAGCTGGAAAGACCTGCTGGATTCCTTTTCCTGTACCGAATGCGGACGCTGCCAGAACGTCTGCCCGGCCAGCATCACCGGTAAACCGCTCAATCCGCGTGCCGTGATCCATGATATCAAGGTCAACCTGCTGGAAAACGGGACCGCTCTCAAAAGGGGGGGGGAGCCGCAGACTCCGCTGATCGGCGAAGGGGGAGAAGGGAGCGTCTCGGAGGAGTCCATCTGGGGCTGCACCACCTGCGGTGCCTGTATGGAAGCCTGCCCGGTCTTTATCGAGCAGATGCCGAAAATCATCCAGATGCGGCGCCACCTCGTCGAGAGCGAAACAAGATTCCCCGAAGAACTGCTGAATCTGTTCGAAAATATGGAAGGGCGCAGCAACCCCTGGGGGATCGCACCGTCAGAACGGACCAAGTGGTGCAGCCAGCTGGACGTCAAGCCGTTCGAACGGGACAAAACGGAGTACCTGTTCTATGTCGGCTGTGCCGGCTCGTTTGATTCGCGCAACAAGCACGTCAGTGTGGCGGTGGCCCAGCTGCTGGACAAAGCCGGCATCTCGTGGGGGATTCTCGGCAAGGAAGAAAAATGCTGCGGCGACAGCCTGCGCAGGC
>JBAVTM010000271.1:0-3557 GCA_049696195.1 Desulfuromonadaceae bacterium
GATCGTAATTGTTTAAACCGCAAATTGTTCTTTAAACTGCTTGAAACAAGATAACTGCCCTAAGCCTTGTGATAGCTATTGTAGGCTACAAACTGGGCCGCCAGAACTGCTGACGCCAAGGCTGCAAAGAGTCCGAATCCTATTAACATAAGCATTACCATCTCCTTTCAACAGCACATACATTTGATCTGTTCCTGATACGCATCATTTCTTTATGTGCAGTTTAAATAATGTCAAAACAATAAGACCTTTTGGATTGCTTTTATCCTGTTTCATACAAGATAATTTGTCAATGGTTTTTTGTAGGCATTTGGAGGCTTGCTCATCAGTTCTTATCAGCATGATCTGAGGTTGTGTTCCAAAGTGCTTCCGGGGGCTCTTCAAGTTGGGTTACGGCATTGATATTCAGGCGATAAAGCTCTGAGGACAAATACCCCAAATGGGGTATGGTACGGAGTATTTAAAGTTCAGTTGATTGGTGAAAAATATATTGTTTCGGATTTAATACGTATCTTCAGCAGGTTATGTTACCTTAAAGTTTGGCATGACATCTGCTACCTGTAACAACAGATTCGCCAAATTTATCTGGAGGTATTACCCATGAAAAAAGTTCTCTCTACAATCGTTGCCGCTCTCGTTGCCCTGTCCTTCTCCGCAGTAGTTTTTGCTGCTGATGCTGCTAAGCCTGCTGCTGCTCCTGCTATGCCTGCTGGTCACCCTGCTGTTGCTGCTCCTGCTGCTCCTGCTGCTGAGAAGAAAGAAGTTAAGAAACCGGCCAAGAAAGCCAAGAAAGCAAAGAAAGCTGTGAAGAAAGAAGCTGCTCCTGCTGCTGCTCCTGCTACTCCTGCTGTTCCTGCTGCTAAGTAATTCCATTTTCATATGGTTTAAAAAGGCTGCATCTTCTGATGTGGCCTTTTTTTTATGTTTTATACGTGGCAATAGGCTGTATTCCGGCATTCCCAGGTTCGAGCCCTGGAGCCCCAGCCAAACTCTTGTAAAGGTCAGCTTCCCAGGCCGACCTTTTTTTGCTACAGTAATACTCCGGCGACATATACCGGACAATCACGCCCCAGTAGCGGCATGACAAGGACACAACAGCGTGTTGATCAATCTCGTTTCGATTCACCCGTATCATTCGCCCCAATCAATCCCGCTGGCGAACGCCTTTCTTAAGGCGTATGCGCTCAAGAGTGCCGCTTCGATTGCACTCGTTGATTTTTTTCTCGGGCAGGATGCTGCGACCTGTGCGGCGAAGCTTGCAGACCCTCTCCCTGTTGCGGTCGGTTTTTCGATGTACCTCTGGAACCGCGACCTCAGTTGTAAAATTGCTGCCGAATTACGGCGGAGTCACCCTGCAGTCAAACTCTTTTGCGGTGGTCCGGAAGTTACCGCCGATCCGGGATCTGTTACGAGCATCGGAATCTTCGACTTCGTTATTGTCGGTGAAGGCGAGGTTCCCTTTTTGTCACTGTGTCAAATACTGGCAGATGGCGGAGATTGTTCGGAAATACCCGGAGTCCTGCTGCCGGATTCCGTGCCTATCCCTCCCCCTCCCCCTCTGATAAACCTGGATTCAATCCCGTCTCCCTATCTGACAGAAGTGATTGATACGCGTGCCTATCCGGGTATATTATGGCAATTATCACGAGGATGCAGCTTCACCTGTGATTTCTGTTTTGATTCACGCGGAATCCATGGCGTACGACATTTTTCGCTGGAGAGGCTGAAATCAGAATTACGGCATTTTGTCGCCACCGGGGTCCGGCAGATTTTCGTACTTGACTCAACCTTCAACCTGAATCCGGAGCGGGCCAAAAAACTTCTGAGGATGATTAAAAAATGTGCCCCGGACATTCACTTTCATTTTGAGATTCGCAATGAATTTATTGATCGTGAAATGGCACGACTCTTTGCCAAAATTGCCTGTTCTTTGCAAATCGGGCTGCAGAGCGCGGATCGTGATGTCCTCAGGCTGGTCGGACGATCGTTTGACAGGGCTGACTTCAGTGCAAAAGTCGGTCTGTTGAATGAGAGTGGTGCGGTTTTTGGTTTTGACCTGATTTATGGACTCCCGGGAGATACTCTGGACGGTTTCAGAGGTACTCTGGACTATGCTCTGTCGCTCTATCCGAATCATCTTGATATTTTCCCGCTTGCAGTCCTGCCGGGAACACGACTGGCGTCCCGCGCGATGTCCCTCCATATGCGATGGGACTCAAAGCCCCCCTATATGATCGAAGCGACCGACAGCTTCAGCTCTTCCGATATGGCTACGGCCGCCGAACTCGCTGCTGCATGTGACATTATGTATACGCGCGGAAAAGCGGTTGCATGGTTTAATGCCGTCGTTGCGGTTCTCGCCCTGAAGCCGTCTGATTTACTTCAGAAGTTCAGCCTCTGGCTGATTGAAAGCAGGGGAAGCGGCACGAAAGAGTCTGATTTCAGTGATGACGACATATGGGAAATGCAGCAGCTTTTTTTGAAGCAACTGTTCAGCGGCAGAAAGCTAAAACATTTTCTTCCTCTTATGCTTGATCTGGCAACGTATCACCACCAGTATGCCGCAGTGCTGCTCTCTCCTTTGCCGGAAAACGACGCTGGCTCTCCAACACCCGCCAATGTATGCGATACCCGCTTTAAACTCGCCCCATCAGCCCGTATAGTTCGTTTTATATACGATATTGAGGAGCTTCTTGATTGCGGAGAGCCGAATATCCCCTGGATGTACGAACACCTCACTCAATCGGGCTCTCAAGCGGTTATCTATCGCAATGACGGCATGGTCTGCACCGAATCACTGGCCGCCCCCTACATACTCCTGCTGGAGCAGATACGGGATGGTAGCGGCAGCGACTACATGGCCGATACGGTACTGACCCGCGATGAAGTGAATGAATTTCTTGTCTTTGCTCTGCAGGAAGGACTCATTATGGAGGCCTGAACATGTGCCCTCCATCTCCGCACTGAAGCATTATATTTCGAAAGAGGTTGCATTTTAGTAAATGTTTTAGTATATCTCCTATTTCTTTATCACATAGTTATTTCGCTCCCATTTCGAAAGGTGTCTGATCACCATGCATGATAAAATCAAGATATTTTCCGGCAACTCAAATCCGGATCTGGCTCAGAAGATATGCGCCAGCCTTGGCGTTCCACTCGGTGCAGCTCGCGTACGGCGATTTTCCGATGGTGAAGTTATGGTTGAAATCGGCGAGAATGTCCGCGGCCGTGATGTGTATGTTGTCCAGTCAACCTGTGCACCGACCAATGACAACCTGATGGAGCTGCTGGTTATCACCGATGCGTTGAAACGGGCGTCTGCAGCCACTATAACCGCGGTAATCCCCTATTACGGCTACGCTCGCCAGGACCGCAAGGCTGCGCCGCGTACTCCGATCACCGCCAAGCTGGTTGCCGATCTTATCACGACTGCCGGTGTCAACAGGGTCGTCACAGTTGACCTGCATGCCGGCCAGATCCAGGGTTTTTTCAATATCCCGGTCGACAACCTGTACGCCGCACCGGTTATTCTTGATTATCTTAAAGATCGTTTCAAG
>JBAVTM010000272.1:0-2285 GCA_049696195.1 Desulfuromonadaceae bacterium
ACAATCCGCTTGGCGATAACGTTATCACCACGTCACTGGATCTATTGGTTAACTGGTCCCGGAAGTCATCCATCTGGCCGATGACATTTGGTTTGGCATGTTGTGCTATCGAGATGATGGCAACCGGCGCCTCCCATAACGACCTGGACCGCTTCGGCATCATTTTCCGTGCATCTCCCCGCCAGTCCGACTGTATTATCATTGCCGGGACCGTTACAAAAAAGATGCTGCCGGTTATCATGACTGTCTATGAGCAGATGCCTGAGCCGAAATGGGTCATTGCCATGGGTGCCTGCGCCTGCTCCGGCGGAATCTTTGATACCTACAGTGTCGTGCAGGGAATCGATGAGGCGCTGCCGGTTGATGTCTATATCCCCGGCTGCCCGCCGCGCCCCGAGGCGCTGTTGTTCGGTCTGATGAAGCTTCAGGACAAGATTATGAAGGAGCGTAACTCATTCGGCTCGGCCATCGGTTTGGGCGAACGCTATATTCCGGAAGCAGCCTGATCTTCTGTACATATCAACGAACGTGCACACAAATCCCACAAAAGGGTTGGATCTCATGGCAGAAAACAATCGTGCAGTACTGAAGCTGAAAGAAAAGTTCGCGGCGTCGGTCATCGATGTAGTCGAATTCAGGGGAGAAGTTACGGTAACCGTAGCAAAGGATTCTATTATCGAAATCCTTTCATTCCTCAAGCAGTCCCTGCAGTACAATCAGCTGACCGACCTGACGGCGGTTGATTATCTCGGAAAGAAGGAAGATCGCTTCATGGTGGTCTATCAACTTCTATCCATCCCGAATAAAGACCGGCTGCGCATAAAAACAGCCGTAAGTGAGGCCGCCTGCAGTATTCCAACGGCAACTCAGGTCTGGGCAACGGCAAATTGGCTGGAGCGGGAAGTCTACGACCTGTTCGGAATTACGTTCGACAAGCATCCAGACCTGCGTCGTATCCTCATGACCGATGACTGGGTGGGCCACCCGCTTCGGAAGGATTATCCGTTACAGGGCCCTGACCGTGAACCCTATAAAGGGCGTTTGTCATAGTTTTACTACATCGTTCTGTAATTCGATCATAGAAGAGGCGATACATGGCTACTACTGAAACAATGACACTAAACATGGGTCCTCAGCACCCCAGTACCCACGGGGTTCTGCGGCTCGTTCTCGAGCTTGACGGCGAGGTGATCGTCAAGGTCACTCCTCATATCGGCTTCCTGCACCGCGGGGTTGAAAAGCTGGCCGAACACCGTACCTATCATCAGATTCTCCCCCTGACCGACCGCCTCGATTATCTGGCGCCTATGAGCAACAACCTGGGATATATTCTGGCGGTTGAAAAGCTGATGGGGGTTGAGGCTCCTGAGCGCGCAGAAACGATCAGGATAATCATGGCTGAACTGACCAGGCTTGAATCGCATCTGGTCTGGATTGCATGTCATGCCCTTGACATCGGAGCCATGACGGTTTTTATCTATGCCTTCCGTGAACGCGAAACGGTGATGGAGATATATGAATTGATCTCCGGTGCCCGAATGACATCGAACTTCTTCCGCGTCGGTGGCCTTTCGCAGGATGTACCTGACGAGTTTGTTAAAAAAACCGGCGACTTTGTCGACGCTATGCCTGGCTACCTTGATCAATATGAAGGTCTTTTGACGACCAATCCGATCTGGCTCAAGCGTACTGTCGGCAACGGAGTAATTTCAGCCGAAGACGCTATTGATATTGGTCTCACCGGGCCTGCACTGCGGGGATCGGGTGTCGATTGGGATCAGCGCCGGGATGCTTCATACGGTGGCTACGACAAGTATCAGTTCAAGGTGCCGGTCGGTGAAAACTGCGATACATTTGACCGCTATAAAGTACGTCTGATCGAGATGCGTGAGGCCTGTAAGATTGTCCGTCAGGGGCTTGACAGACTCAAGCCCGGTCCGGTGCTGGCCGACTGTCCGCAGGTTTGCTATCCGCCCAAAGAAAATGTGTATAACAGCATCGAAGGGCTTATACACCACTTCAAAATTGCTTCAGAGGGGTTCGCGGCGCCGGAAGGAGAAGTATATCAGGGCGTTGAGGCACCAAAGGGCGAGCTCGGTTTCTACATCATCAGCGATGGCGGCAACAAGCCTGAGCGACTGAGGATACGCCCGCCATCATTCGTGAATCTGCAGGCAATCGAGCAGATGAGCGTGGGTTCCATGATTGCCGACCTGGTGGCTGTAATTGGTACCCTGGACATTGTACTTGGTGAAATTGACAGATAACTCCGCACGATTCAAAGG
>JBAVTM010000273.1:0-4310 GCA_049696195.1 Desulfuromonadaceae bacterium
GCGGTGCGGGCAAGCGGAGCAGACTTCATGGTCACAACGGAAAAAGACGGGGTAAAATTGAAGGGTTTTTCGCAGGATTGTGCGACACGCACACTTCTCGCCCGACTAGAGCTGACGATCGACAACCCCGCTCGACTGAGCGGATTACTGGATAAGTTGCTGCAGCGTCACGAGGCGTAGCATGACCGCCACACCTGAACTTTTTCGAGCACATCATTCACCTTGATACGCGGCATCCGGTCGGCCCGGTTCTCCATCGAAACAGGATAATCTTCGCCCGGTTCACCGTAGGCGTCGACCATCAGATCGTTGAACTTCCGATACGGCCCGACCCGTTTAGGATTCGAATATCCCATCAGTGACACAACCGGGCGATCAAGCGCAACCGTGATATGCAGCGGTCCGGTATCAAGCGAGACCACCAGCGCCGCTCCCTCCAGAATCCCGACCAGACCGCGTAATCCTCCATTCCCCAGTGCACTCAAGGGAGGGTGTTTCGCCCGTTCCATGATGATCCGCTCGCACTCGACTTCGACCGGCGAGCGCCCCCCCACCAGAACCGGCTGCAGTCCGAAATCGGAATAAAGGGCATCGCAGAGTTCTGCCCACCGTTCGGGAAGCCAGTTTTTCTGCAGCTTGCTGGTTGCCACGACTATCGCCACTGCCGGACGGCCGATATGGGAGTAAAACAGCTCCTGCCAGGCACGCTCCTCATCATTCCAGGGGCCGAGCCCCCAGGTAACCGGTTCAGTCGGAGCCCCCAGCCAGTCGCAGAATTCAAGATACTGATCCTGCACATGCTGCATCGCATGGTGAGGGATCCGGTGCGTTGTAAACAGCCAGTTAAGATCACGGGCGCGGGCAAAATCGAAGCCGAGTTTTACCGTGGCGTTGATAAATGATGTCACGATATTTGCCTTGAAATACACCTGCAGATCGAGAACGAGGTCAAATTTTCGGGACCGCAGCTGCTCGCGGACATCCAGAAAACCACGTATCCCCTTGGTGCGGTCAAAAAGGATTATTTCATCGACCAACCGGTGGCCGCGTACCAGCATTGCCGGCCCCGGCTGCAGTATCCACGTCACCTGCATGGCGGGGTTCGCCCGCTTGAGGGCGTGCAGCACCGGCAGGACATGCACCGTATCGCCCACGGCACTCATCATGACGATGCAGACCCGGTCTGTTGCAACTCGCATTAGTTCTTCTCCCCTGCAAGGTCAGCCAGTCGAGCCAGCGAATCCTCGTCAAAATCGAGTCCCCACCGCGTGCGCCACTTGCGGACGGAGCGCGCCAGGCGCGTGAAGTTGCGGGCGGCGATGTCCCCGCCGCCCGGAAACGTCACCCGGTCCACGTCAAGCAGGTATGCAGTCCGATCAGCACCACTCCCGGCGATGTAGATATTCTTGAGATTCAAGTCGGCGTGCTGTGCTCCGGCAGCTGCAAGAGCGACCAGTAACCGGGCCACAACCGGCAGCAGCGAATCCCGGTCTGTTTTGCGCGCCCTTTTCCAGGCGGCGGGGACATCGTCCCCCTCCGGCAGCCGCCGTGTCATGACATCGCTCCGGGCGAATATCCCGGCAGCAGGATAGATGGCGTACGCGATCACTTCCGGCGTCGGAATCCCGGCGGCAGCCAGACGCAACGATATTGACAGCTCAAGTGGAGCACGTGTGGGAACCATGAAATACTCTCCCGTCAGACCATGCAGCAGCCCGCCGTGACGATTTCTCCTGATAACGACCGGGGTTGGAGGGATTGTCGGCAGATCAACGCAATAAATGACCCCGCGCCCCCGCATCTCCTCCCTCTCAGGCTGTAGCCCCGCCCATTCGTGAAGGGTGCCGGCATCAAGGGCCAACGCAACTTCTGAAGCGGCCCAGCCAAGGGCAACCGCCTGGCACCCTTTTACGTCAAGATGAACGTAGCCAAACCGTTGCAGGTCCGCTTTCAAAAGGTCTGGCGGAGAAAAGGGAGGTGTCATGGGCCTCGAATGGTTGAAAAATATTGAAATCTGTTTTTATGATTATTTGGTCTGCCGGTTGTAAATATCATTCATATCGAAGCATCGTCAACATGAAACTGGAATAATTTCAGAGGGAGGAGTTGTATTTTGCTTCAAAAGCAACGTCATTTATGGCATATTGACCAACCCAATTTCTTCGCCATGGTTACTATGATGCCACTTGAATTATTACAGATACTCGCGTGCCCGATCTGCAAGGGAGAATTGCTCCAGATCGAAGACGGCTCCTCTCTGCACTGCAAACCCTGCAGCAAGGACTATCCGGTTGTTGAGGGTATTCCGGTTTTGCTTCCGGATCAAACCGTCACAACTCCGTGACATCATCTTTTTAACAACTCACAAGGCCCCCTAAAATGCCCGTATTCAAAAGATTAATCCTGTACATGAAGCCATACTGGTGGCGCATTCTGATTGCTGGACTGGCTTCGTCGGCTTATGGCGGACTCGATGCCGCTTTCGCGTGGATGGTTGAACCCCTCTTAAAAAAGATTTTCGTTACAAAAGACGTGTTCATATTTTCAATTCTTCCATTTGCAATTATTCTCATATTTGTTTTCAGAGCCATCTGCCGATACCTGAACGACTATTTTATGAGGACAGCGGCCCAACTGGCAGTACAAGATGTTCGTAATGAGATATTCCGAAAAAATGTTTTTCTGGATTTAAAGTTTTTCCATCGCAACCAGACCGGCTCACTGATGTCACGAATAGTGAATGATGTAGCTATGATGCAAGATGGCGTTGGCGGAATTATAACTGGCGTTTTCAGGGACTTCATAGGTCTTGTCACCCTTTTGGGAGTCATTTTCTATCGTGATTGGCAGTTGGCGCTCATATCAATTCTCGTTATTCCTCTTACCATTTATCCTGCAAATTACCTTGGTGCTAAAATCAAACGAAATGCCCGTAAAGGACAAGAGGAGGCCGGATATTTCGCCAGCATTCTTCAGGAAACGCTGAGTGGAATTAAAGTTGTCAAAGCATTCTCCCTTGAACAGGTTATGTCCGACCAATTTGCTCACGCAAATAAGAAATACTACGACTTCACACGGAAGCTGATTAAATACAACTCATTGTCATCTCCAGTCATGGAAATCATTACATCGTTAGGTATAGCAGCAGTTATTTTTTATGGCGGCAGCAAGGTAATGGCAAACAAGATGTCGGCACCGGAGTTTTTTTCCTTTATTACCGCCATGGCGCTGGTGTACTCACCCCTCAAAAAACTGATCGGCGCTTACAACGAGGCTCAACGCTGCATCGGCGCTTCTGAAAGGGTGTTTGAAATCATTGATGCTGTTCCCGAAATCATCGACAATCCGCTCGGCCACACGCTCTCTCAAAACGATAACCGGATTGAGCTTAAAAATGTTTATTTTAAGTATCAGGATGACTACATCCTTAACGATATCAGCCTTGTAGCTGAAAAAGGTGAAATGGTTGCGCTGGTCGGACCTTCAGGAGGGGGAAAGACAACGCTTGTATCGTTGATTGCACGTTTTTTTGATATAAATGAGGGGCAGATTCTTATCGGATCGTACGATATACGTGACATAACAAAAATCAGCCTCATGAATCATATTGCTCTGGTTGACCAGGAAACCGTCCTTTTCCATGACACGATAGCGAACAACATCCGCTATGGAAAGTCGGATGCAACCGACGATGAAATTATGAAGGCGGCCCAAGCCGCTTTCGCACACGACTTCATCATGGAAATGCCTAATGGGTATGAGACAAACATCGGTGATAGAGGCGTAAGGCTTTCCGGTGGACAACGGCAGAGAATCTGCATCGCCCGGGCAATTCTGAAAAATGCGCCGATCCTGATACTGGACGAAGCCACCAGCGCTCTTGACACCGAAAGCGAGCAGATGGTGCAGAAGGCGCTTGACAACCTGATGACCAATCGCACAACCTTCGTGATTGCTCACAGGCTGTCTACGGTGCTCCATGCGGACAAGATTATAGTTCTGGAAAATGGAAGGATCGTTGAGAGCGGCACTCACCAGGGTTTAATCCAGAATAACGGGCTTTACAGCAGACTGTGCTCAGTACAGTTTGGAAATGAAAAACCGCAAGAAAGCCTGTGACGAGTCTGAGATATGCCTGCAATGAAGCCCTCAGATCTTTTGGTTTCATTTCTCAAACAACGTAAGCCTGAACGATGGGCACGGCGATGTACCTGAAGATATTAAATCAGGAGTCCATACTTTGAATAGTATTAAATTATCAATATGCATTCCTACGTATAACAGGTGCAACTACCTGAGCCAAGCCATCA
>JBAVTM010000274.1:0-5467 GCA_049696195.1 Desulfuromonadaceae bacterium
AATGTAACTATCTGAAAAGAGGCGTTCTCTTCTCGGTATACATTCCGTACAACAGGCAATCAGGACGTGGCCAAGTCCACCTGCATGAAAAAAAGGGAAATTGTTGTATTATGCAAAATCACTGATACGATTAGGGTAAACACGCTGTGCAAAATATATTGCAAGGAGTACGCGGCCATGAGCATGCTTACGGAGTTTAAGGAGTTTGCTGTAAAGGGCAATGTAATTGATATGGCGGTAGGTATCATCATCGGCGCGGCTTTTGGTAAAATTGTTTCATCCTTTGTCGGCGATGTGATTATGCCGCCTATCGGCGTAGTTCTGGGCGGAGTCGATTTTTCCAATTTATCGATAGTCGTCCAGGAAGCCATCGATAAAAAGCCGGCGGTGCTGGTCAGCTACGGGAAATTTCTGCAGACGATCATCGATTTCACTATTATCGCCGTCGCCATATTTATCGCGGTAAAGGCAATAAATGCTCTCAAGAAAAAGGAGGCAGCTGTACCCGCAGCTCCACCCAATCAAGAGATTTTACTCGGGGAAATCAGGGATTTGCTCAAGGATATGAAAAAAAATAATGGCTAGTTGCGAGCCGGATTTTTGGAAATATCAGGCAGGCGGGTCGGTGCTGCTGTTGAGACAGATGTGAGTGGATGAGAGTGGTCCCGGGGAGGCTGTCCAGGCGGCGTCTTGCTCTGATTGTGGGGCGTTGACATAGAATAACAACAGAAAGGGGCATGCCGGCGGCATGCCCCTTTCTGTATGTGGTAATCCTAGTCTACCGATTTGCGCAAGAACGTCGGGATATCGTACTGGTCTTCATCCTCTTCAATAAAAGAGACGGCAGGGCGGATTCGCGTAATGTTCTCGTTTTTTTCACGATCCCGCTGGAAGGTCGGCCGGTCGAGAGATGCCGGAGAAACGACATGTTTGTCTGCCAATGACAGACTGTTTTTGCGGATGTCGCGACTTTTCTCAACATCAAAGCGGTCGCCGAAACCGGTTGCAATGACGGTTACCTTGATGTTGTCGCCCATTTCGTCATCCCGGACGACACCGATCTTGATGTTGGCTTCTTCGTGAACTTTCTCGTGAACGATGCGGTTGACGGTGTTGTAATCGTCCATGGTCATCGCTTCGGAACCGGTGATGTTAACCAGCACGCCCTTGGCTCCAGAGATGTCATTGTCTTCCAGAAGAGGGCTGGAAATGGCATTGTTAACGGCGTCGGCCGCACGATTGTCCCCGCTCCCCATGCCGATTCCCATCATGGCCATGCCGCGTACGCTCATGACCGTCTTGACATCGGCAAAGTCGAGGTTCATCAGGCCGGTAGAAGTGATCAGCTCGGAAATTCCCTGAACTGCCTGGCGTAGAACATCGTCAGATGGTTTGAACGCGTCGAACAGGGACATGTTTTTGCTGGCCAGGCTGATGAGGCGGTCATTGGGGATGATGATCAATGAATCGACATGTTTCTTCAGCTCTGCGATGCCCTGGTCGGCCAGTATCGAACGTGCCTTGCCTTCATAGGTGAACGGTTTGGTGACGACCCCGACTGTCAGGACACCGGTTTCACGGGCGGCTTCGGCGATGACAGGAGCCGCTCCGGTGCCGGTGCCGCCTCCCATGCCGGCAGCGATGAAAACCAGATCGGCTCCCTTGATCGCTTCAGCAAGCTGCTCCTTGTTTTCAAGTGCCGCCGCTGATCCAACCTCGGGTTTTGAGCCGGCGCCGAGACCTTTGGTCAATGCCCGGCCGATCTGCAGCTTGACCGGAGCTTTCGAGGTGCGCAGGGCCTGGGCATCGGTATTGGCGACGATAAAATCCACTTTATGTATGGAACTGGAAATCATGGTGTTGACCGCATTGCCGCCGCCGCCGCCAACTCCGATAACTTTTATAACAGCGCTCTGTTCAATGGTCTCATCAAATTCAAACATGCACTCCCCCCCTATATTTTATGACGTAAATTTATTATGAGTGCCGGAAATGTAACCTCTATTTGACCAAGAATCAAAGAAAAAAATAATATAATTATTCTTGGAAAAAGGTGCCTTTAAAAATCAGAGTGTTAGATGGATTGTGTGCTGCAGCTCCGGTTCGATGGCCGTTGGAGTATGAAAAAGCGGGCCGGTTACCCACGAGTGTCCGGAGGGCCTCACGTGGTACGATGGCATGCGTCAGGACTAGAAAAACTCGTTGAACCATCCCTTCATCCGTCCGAAGACGGATCCGAACAGGTTTGCTTCCGGCTTGCCGGTCGGGAATTCGCGGGAGCCGGAGTTGCGGCTTCCGTACACGACGAGGCCGACGCCCGTGGCGTATACCGCCGATTTTACGACATCGGTCAAGCCGCCTATTTTTTGCGGGAGGCCGCGCCGTACCGGCAGATTGAAGATCTGTTCAGCCAGCTCCGGGATCCCTTCCAGGATGCTGGAGCCGCCAGTAATGACAACGCCTGATGCGATGGAATCTTCCAGCCCGGATTTAATGATCTCGCGGTTAACGAGCGAGAAGATCTCCTCCATGCGGGGCCCGAGGATTTCGCATAATACGTTGCGTGAGAGTTCGCGCGGCTTGCGCCCCCCGACGCTCGGCACCTCAATCTTGTCCTCCTTGCCGACCAGCGAAGCGAGGCAGCAGCCGTATTTCTGCTTGATTTTTTCCGCTTCGGCAAACGGGGTGCGAAGTCCTACGGCAATATCGTTCGTGAGCTGATTCCCCCCCAGCGAGATAACCGAAGTATATTTGATCGCGCCATCGGCAAAAATGGCGATATCGGTCGTTCCCCCTCCGATATCCACCATGCAGACGCCCAGTTCTTTCTCGTCCTCGGAAAGGACCGCGTGCGATGACGCCAACTGCTCCAGTACGATGTCGGCCACATCCAGCCCGGCCCGGTTACAGGATTTGACGATGTTCTGGGCGCTGGCTACGGCGCCGGTGACGATATGCACCTTTGCTTCCAGTCTGACTCCGCTCATGCCGAGCGGTTCGCGGATGCCGTCCTGTTCGTCAATAATGAATTCCTGCGGCAGGATATGGAGTACCTCGCGATCCATCGGAATATTGATCGCTTTGGCGGCATCGATAACCCGGCGTACATCCTCCTGAGAAACCTCGCGATTCTTGATGGCGATTACGCCGTTGGAGTTCAGACCCTTGATGTGCCCGCCGGCGATACCGGCATAGACCGACTTGATCTCACAACCGGCCATCAGTTCCGCTTCCTCAATGGCTTTGCGGATTGCCCCCACGGTGCTTTCAATATTAATGACAACACCTTTGCGCAGGCCGCTGGAAGGGCTGGTCCCGATGCCGACGATATCGATACCTTCTTCCGTGACATTGCCGACGATGGCGCAGATCTTGGTTGTACCGATGTCGAGGCCGACGATCAGATTATCCCGTTTTGTTGACATACCGCTCCCCCCTGCTGCTTTAAGTGTATACATGTAAGAATCAGCTCTTTTTTACGATGATTTTGTCGCTGTAGTCGAGATCGATATAATGAATTGACGGCAGCTGTACCATAAGACTCCGGTAGATGCTGGCGAACCGCTCAACTTTTGAGGGGAAATCTCCCGACCCGACCTTGATCGGAAGTGCACCGGACGCGGTGAACAGCGTAAAACCGTACCCCTCATCGTAATGAATCTCTGATACATCCGCAAGGATAAATGCACCCTTTTCACGTAATATCTTCAGGAGATCGCAGGTGGCTTCAAGCGCCTCTCTGGTTCCTTTCGGATTGCTCCCCATCTCTTCTTCGCTGAACCCGGTGACGACCGGATAATCAAGCTTGTCACCCTGGTTAAGAACCTTGAAAACGTTCCCCTTCTTGTCAAGATAGTAAATGAATCCCATGTTGACGATCGCGACAGGTTCGCGTTCGGTGATGGTGATTGAAACGGTATCAGGGAAATACCGGTTAATCTGCACCGTTTCAACCCAGGGGTTCTGCAGAATATGTTCTCCCATGCGCTTAAGGTTCATGCGGAGCAGATCTTTACCGGGCTCAACACCGGCCAAACCGAGAATCTCGTCCCGGGTCAGGTGCCTGGCGTTCGAAACTTCAATCGACTTGACGGAGAACAGGGTTACCGACATGAAAGCCCGATAACTTCCATACAGGATACCACCCGCCAGCGTAAGGGCAACCAGCCCCGCTGCAACAGTCTTCAGCGGGCGCAAATATTTCTTGAGGTCAAGCGGTGTACGCTGGACCTTTATCTTGTTGGGCGCCACCTTTCTGCGCTGGTATGATGAATTTGCGAAGTCTCTCACTCGTTAGTGTGCCTTTATTGAGAGTGCTGCCGATTCTATAATATGGGAAACAAGCGCCTCAAACTGCAGGCCGGCCCCTTTTGCGGCGATTTCAGGCAGGAGCGAGAGTGCCGTCATCCCCGGAAGGGTATTGACTTCCAGTACATAGCAATCGCCTGCCGGTGTCACCAGCAGATCTACACGGCTGTACCCCTTGCAGCCGAGAGCGCGGTGGGCCGCCAGGCCGACCTGCTGGGCTCTTTCATACAACTCGGGTTCCAGACGTGCCGGGAATACATGTTCGGCCATGCCGTCGGTGTATTTTGCTTCAAAGTCGTAAAATTCATTTTTCGGAACGATCTCGATGGCACCGACAGAACGGTCGTCCAGTATCCCGATCTGTACCTCCTGCCCCTTGATATACTGCTCTACCAGTATCTCGTCATCATGGTTAAAAGCCAGTTCAAGCGCCTGTGCCAGCTGGGCCTCTTCCCTGACGATCGAGACGCCGACCGAGGAGCCTTCCTGCACCGGCTTGACAACCAGCGGCAGGGAGAACGGCAGATCACTCAACCTCACGGTTTCACCGCGCCGGTAACAACGGAAGGGCGCCGTCAGAATACCGCTGGCGGCAAAGGCCTGCTTGCTGTAAAGCTTGTGCATCGCCAGAGCGCTGGCCAGTACGCCGGAGCCGGTGTAGGGAATCTGCTGCAGCTCCAGCAGTCCCTGTACGCAGCCATCTTCGCCGTAACGGCCATGGAGGGCGATGAAGGCCACTTCAACCCCTTCACGCTTCAGAACATCGGCCAGGTCACGTCCGACATCGATGGCCACCGCGTTGTACCCCTGCGCAACAAGCGCCTGGAGAACTGCGGCACCGCTTTTCAGGGAGACCCCCCGCTCGGCTGAAAGACCGCCGTACAGTACGCCAATTTTTTTTGATTTCATCATTCCTGCAACCTCCCTGGATGCGTGCCGGCATCAGGTAAATGTTACACTTCTCCCACTATCCGTACTTCTTCCTCAAGGGTCACGCCGGATGTCTCACGTACCGTATTGACTACAATCGCCGCAAGAGCCAGAAAATCCGCTGCGGTCGCGCCACCGGTGTTGACGAGAAAATTGCTGTGCACCTCGGAAACCTGAGCGCCGCCGACCAGTGCGCCGCGCATCCCGGCCGCGTCGATCAATCTCCATG
>JBAVTM010000275.1:0-5922 GCA_049696195.1 Desulfuromonadaceae bacterium
GATCTCCTGAATCATCCACTTGGCGTGGTTCAGGATGCCGGTGGAGACGCGGGGATTGATGTGACAGAGGTCCGGCATGTCGCCGAAAGCGACGTCGTCCAGCTCCATGTAGGGTGACGGGTTGAAACAGGTCCAGTCGCGGGTGAAGATGTTGCTTTGCGGGGCAAACTTCGTCCACCGTTTCCGCTGCAGGATCGGGTTGAACTCCTCCTCATCGGCTCCGTTATTGTGATTCAAAACCAGGTCGGCGTATACCTTCATCCGCCTGTCGTGAACCGCGTGGGTCAGCGCTTTCAGTTCTTCCTTCGAGCCGTACCAGGTCCGCTTTTCGCCGGGCGTGACACTCTTTTGCGCGTAATCGCCGAGATCGTAATAGTCGTAGACATCGTACCCCATCGACATGCCGCCGAGGTTAGACGCCTTGCCGGCGGGTGGAAGCCAGAGTGCTGTGAAACCGGCGTTACGCAGTTCGTCCAGCCTCAAAGCGACGTAGTTCCACCAGGCGAACTCCTGCTGCTCCTCCCGTGGACAATCCCAATAGAACGCCTGCATCAGAACACCCATAGCTGTGTACCCCCCTGGCATTCCCGATATCGAGTCGATGATGATTTCCTGGTTTTTGCAGATAATCGGGATAACAGCTTTTTATCTCCGATATGCACATTGTCAAGTAGCATATAATGTGCAGACAAAAACCGTCTGGCCACTTTGCCGGAAACAGAGTTGGAGCAAATCAACATTAATCAGCTTGTTTGATGTAACGAGAATACAGCCGGATTTTATCCGAATTTTTCAAACAAATTGCAATGTCATGGCATTTTTAGTATAGTTCGCCGCTATTACCTCTTTTCACTCTCACAGCAAGGAATATACCGATGAAAACGATTCTCTCCGGCAACGAAGCCATCGCCCGCGGCGCCTATGAAGCCGGCTGTCTCGTGGCGTGCGCCTATCCCGGTACCCCCTCCACCGAAATACTCGAAAACACTATAAAGTACAGAGAGATCGATTCTTCCTGGGCCCCCAACGAAAAAGTGGCGCTGGAAGTCGCGATCGGGGCTTCATTCGGCGGTGGCCGGGCACTCTGCACGATGAAACATGTCGGCGTCAATGTGGCGGCCGATCCGCTCTTCACCCTTGCGTACACCGGCGTGCGGGGCGGCCTCGTGCTGGTCGCAGCCGATGATCCGGAAATGCATTCGTCACAGAATGAGCAGGACAGCCGCAACTACGCCCGGTTTGCCAAGGTGCCGATGCTGGAACCGTCCGATTCGCAGGAATGCAAGGAGTTCACCCGGCTCGCGTTTGATCTGTCCGAGCAGTACGACGCACCGGTCATGCTCCGCAGCAGCACCCGCATCTCCCACGGCAAATCGGTCGTCGAGCTGGGCGAGCGGGTTACCGATTTGCCGCTGCCGAAACTCGAAAAAAATCCGGCCAAACTGGTGATGCTTCCCGGCAACGCCCGTGTCCGCCATCCGCTGGTCGAGCAGAAGCTGCAGGATCTATCGAAGGCCGCTTCAACCATGCCGCTCAACCGCATGGAGATTCGCGATACGACGATCGGCATCATAACCGCGGGGATCTGTTATCAGTATGTCCGGGAAGTACTGCCTGACGCTTCAACCCTCAAGCTCGGCATGGTGCACCCGCTTCCGCACGATCTGATCAGTGAATTTGCTTCAAAAGTCGATAAACTCTATGTCATCGAAGAGCTTGACCCCTTCATCGAGGATCAGGTCAAGGCGATGGGGATCAAAGCGATCGGCAAGGAGATCATCTCCCTGTGCGGAGAACTGACCCCCGGCCGCCTCCGGAGCGCCTTCGGCCTGCCGCAGCCGGACAGCATCCCGGCCGACAAACTGCCCGGCCGCCCGCCCAACATGTGCCCCGGCTGTCCGCATCGCGGCGTCTTTTATACTCTCAATAAGCTTAAAGCGTATGTCACCGGCGACATTGGCTGCTATACGCTCGGCTTCATGCCGCCGCTCTCCGCAATGGATACCTGTGTCTGCATGGGCGCTTCAGTCGGAATGGCAACCGGGGTGACCAAGGTTGTTTCCGCCGAGGAAAAGAAAAAGGTCGTTGCCGTCATCGGTGATTCGACCTTCCTGCATACCGGAATGAACGGCCTGATGAATATGGTCTACAACGATTCACCGGCCACCCTGATCATCCTTGACAACAGCATTACCGCGATGACCGGCCGTCAGGATAATCCGGCCTCGGGCTTTACCTTGATGGACGATCCGGCCCATGCCATCAATATTCCGCTCCTCTGCAAGGCGCTGGGGGTTAAGAATATCCGCGTCATCAATCCGCTCGACCTGGAAGAGACCGGTCGGGTTATTGCTGAAGAGATGGAGCGCCCGGAACCTTCCGTGATCATCACCAACAAACCGTGTGTGCTGATCAAGCGTGATGACGTTTTCCAGAAAGGGCCGGTCTATGCGGTTGATGCCGAAAAATGCACCGGCTGCCGTGCCTGCCTGAAGATCGGCTGCCCGGCCATCGAGTGGCGTCCGGCGGGGGACGGCAGCAGGAAAGGGAAGGCCGCCATCGATCCGCTTCTCTGCACCGGCTGTGACGTCTGCCGCCAGTTGTGCAAATTCGATGCGATCGGGAGCCAGAAATGAACGAGCAGATCAAGAACATCCTCCTGGTAGGGGTCGGCGGTCAGGGCATTCTGCTGGCGTCCGAAATATTGTCCGAAGCTGCCATGCTGGCCGGTTTCGATGTCAAGAAAAGCGAGATTCACGGCATGTCCCAGCGGGGGGGCTGCGTTGTTTCCCATGTCCGTTACGGCGCGGAGGTTTTTTCCCCGATCGTGCCGGAGGGGGAGGGGGACATCCTGTTCGGCTTCGAGTTGATGGAAACCTGCCGGTCACTGCCGCTCCTGAAGCCGGGCGGCACCGTGGTGGCCAACGACCTGCAGATATCGCCGCCGTCGGTACTAATGGGCCAGGAACTCTATCCCGGGGGGCTTATAGGGCGCATCAAGGCGCAGTTTGCCGATTTCCTGCTGGTCGACGGCCAGAAAATGGCCGCTGATGCCGGAAATGTAAGGGCTGCCAACACGGTCCTGCTGGGGGCGGTATCCAAACGGCTCAGCATCTCCGAAGAGTACTGGATGAAGGCACTGGAAAAGATGGTGCCGGCCAGGGCCGTTGATGTCAATAAACGGGCTTTCCTGATGGGGCGGGAGCTCTGATGACGCAGCTTGAAGCGATCATTGCCGCCAACAGGAATTTTGTAAAGCCGAATGCCTTTCCGCCGCTTTCCAAGTCGCCGCAGAAGCAGCTGGCCATATTCACCTGCATGGATACCCGCCTGGTCGATTTCCTTGAACCGGCGATGGGACTCAAACGGGGCGAGGCGAAGGTCATTAAGAACGCCGGTAATACCATTGTCGATCCGATGTCCGGCGCCGTCATCCGCAGCCTGGTGGCCGGAATCTTCATGCTGGGAGTTGACGAGGTCTTTGTCATCGGGCACCGGGACTGCGGCATGGCGGAAATTGATGCCGAATCTGTCAAGCGTGATATGGTGAATCGCGGCATCTCTCCCGATATCATCGATATCCATATTCCGGATCTGAAGCAGTGGCTGGGCATCTTTGCCCACCCTGTGGAAAATGTGGAGCGGGTCGTCAAGATAATCAAGCATAACCCGTTGATACCAAGGGATGTGCCGATACACGGCCTTCTGTTTTGCCCTAACGACGGCCACCTTGATATTGTTGTGGATGGCTACAGCGGGGAAAGTTTTGCCGCAGGACTTGTATAATCTATTAACGAGGTAACACAGCATGTTCTTCAACGAAGAATTTGAAACCTTGCCGCGCCCCGCTCTTGAGGCATTGCAGCTGAAGCGACTGCAATCAACGCTTGAACGAGTGTATGCTAACGTCCCGTTTTACAAAGCTTCATTTGCGGCAGCAGGCATAACCCCCTCTGCAGTGACACGCCTGGAGGATCTCCAGAAACTCCCGTTCACAACCAAGCAGAATATGCGCGACTCGTACCCCTACGGCCTGTTTGCCGTCCCGATGGAGGAGATCGTACGGATCCATGCGTCGAGCGGAACGACCGGCAAACCGACAGTCGTCGGTTATACCCAGAACGATATCTCGACCTGGTCCGATCTGATGGCACGTTCGTTTGTTGCTGCCGGAGCCCACAAGGGTGACATCATCCATAACGCCTACGGCTATGGCCTGTTCACCGGCGGCCTGGGCGCCCACTACGGCGCCGAGCGGCTGGGCGCTTCCGTCATTCCGATATCCGGCGGCAATACCAAGCGCCAGATCATGATCATGCAGGATTTCGGTTCGACGGTCCTGACCTGCACCCCTTCCTATTCGCTGTTCATGGCCGAAGAGGCTGGAGCTGAAGGGATCGATTTCAAAAAGCTGAAGCTGCGGGTCGGTATTTTCGGCGCCGAGCCATGGTCCGAGGCGATGCGCGGCGAGATCGAGAATAAACTCAATCTTTCGGCAATAGATATCTACGGGCTGTCCGAAATCATGGGGCCCGGTGTCGCGATTGAATGCATCGAAGCCAAGCGTGGTCTCCATATCTGGGAAGATCATTTCATCCCGGAGATTATCAACCCGGAAACCGGGGAGCGCCTGCCGGAAGGGGAGCGTGGCGAACTGGTTATCACCACGATCACCAAGCAGGGGATTCCGCTGATCCGCTACCGTACCCGGGACATTACCAGCCTGACCTATGAACCGTGCGTCTGCGGCCGTACCCATGCCCGCATTACCCGCATGAGCGGCCGTTCCGACGACATGCTGATTATCCGGGGTGTAAATGTATTCCCATCCCAGATAGAAGCCATTCTGGTCGGGATCGAGGGAATTGAACCGCATTACATGCTGATAGTCGATCGCCAGGGAACTCTGGACACGCTGACAGTCCAGGTTGAGGTCAGCGAGCATCTCTTCTCGGACGAGATCAAGATTCTTCAGGCTCTGTCGCGGCGGGTCGAAAAAGAGATCAAGGATATGCTGGGAGTCACCTGCACGGCAAAGCTGGTCGAGCCGAAGACGATTCAGCGCAGTGAAGGCAAGGCAAAACGGGTTATTGATAACCGCAAACTGTAGGGGCGCCGCGTGCCGCGCCCGATTTATGGGGGTATTTCATGAAAGTAGAACAGATATCCATCTTTATCGAAAACAAGTCCGGCCGACTGGCTGAAATAACCCGCATTCTGGGCGAAGCCGCTATTAACATCAGGGCGCTTTCACTCGCCGATACATCGGATTTCGGCATCCTGCGGCTGATCGTCAATGACGTCGCCAGAGCAACAACAGTACTTAAAGAGGCCGGCTTTACCGTCAGCAATACGGAAGTGGTCGCCGTTGAGGTGCCGGACCGTCCCGGCGGTCTGTCCGCCATCCTTCAGACCCTCGACCGGGACGCGATCAATGTCGAGTACATGTACGCCTTTGTTGAACGCTGCGGCGGGAACGCGGTCATCATCTTCCGTTTTGATGAAACCGACAAGGCGATTGCCGCCCTGAAGGCCCAAAACTTCAACATGCTTGAAGGAAGCCGTCTGTACAATATGTAGCGGAATCCTTGATAATTGTTACATGCATTACTTAAAACCCCCCATCGGAGGTAGTACATGAAAAAAGTGTCGTTACTGTTCAGCAGCATATGTTTGACTCTTCTGTTTGCAACAGCCTCATTTGCAGCCGGCACGATCAAAATCGGTGCCCTGTTTGCCGTCACCGGGCCCGCTTCGTTTCTCGGGGAGCCCGAGAAAAAAACGCTTGAAATGCTGGTGAAAGAGGCTAATGAAAAGGGCGGCATCAACGGCATGAAACTGGAGGCCGTTATTTACGATACCGGCGGCGATGCCACCAAAGCGGTTCAGCTCGCGACAAAACTGATCAAGGATGACAAGGTC
>JBAVTM010000276.1:0-2329 GCA_049696195.1 Desulfuromonadaceae bacterium
TGCAGGGGATATCCTACTCGGAGGAGCGGACCGGGACCCTCTCGTTCTCCCCCCCTCACACGATCATCAATCACGCCATCTTCGCCCGGAAAGACACACCCCCGGTCAGCAGCATCGAGGAGCTGCGCGGCAAGGAGATCGTCGTGTTCCGTGACGGGATCATGCACGATTATCTGAAATCGCTCGGATTTGCGTCAAACCTGGTGATGACCGAGACTCCGGCCGATGCGCTGCGTCTTCTGGCATCCGGCAAGCATGACTACGCCGTGCTGGCCATGCTCCCCGGCATGTACATCATCCGTGAACACAAGCTCTCCAACCTGGTCCCGGTTGCCAAAAGCATCTCGACCCAGAAATACTGCTATGCGGTGAAGAAGGGGAATGAAGAGCTTCTGGCGCGCTTCAACGAGGGGTTGGCGATCCTGAAGAAAACCGGCAAATATCAGGAGATCTATGACCGGTGGCTCGGAGTGCTCGGCCCTCCCAAGGTGGCCTGGGAAAAGGTGGTCTGGTATGGAGGCATGGTACTCGGGCCGCTGCTGCTGATACTGGCCGGCACGGTGGTCTGGTCGCGTACTCTCCAGAAGCGGGTCGCCCGGCGCACGGAAGAACTGGCCCGGGAAGTGACCGAGCGCAAACGCGCGCTGGACGAACTGAAACTCCATCAGGACAAGTTGATTCAGGCCGACAAGATGGCCTCACTCGGCATTCTTGTCGCCGGTGTGGCCCATGAAATCAACAATCCGAACGGCCTGATCCTGCTCAACATGCCGATCCTGAGGGAGGTCTATCAGGATGCCGAGGAGGTTCTTGAAGAGCGCTACCGGCATCAGGGTGATTTTACGCTGGGCGGGCTCCCGTACTCACGCATGCGCGACGAGGTCCCGCATCTGCTCGGGGAGATGCAGGAAGGGGCCAATCGTATCAAGCGGATTGTCGAGGAGCTGAAGGACTTTGCCCGGCAGGACACCTCTGCGGCGGTCGAAGCAGTAGATTTCAATGCCGTCGTTCAGGCGGCCGTACGGCTGGTGGATTCATCGCTGCGTTCCGCCACCACCCGCTTCGCGGCGCAGTACGCTCCTTCCCTCCCCCCGATCCAGGGCAACGCCCAACGGATCGAGCAGGTTGTCGTCAATCTGATCCTGAACGCGTGTCAGGCGCTGCCGGACATGGAGCGCGGCATCTTCCTGACCACCTTCCACGATCAGGACGCAGGAGCCGTGGTGCTTAAACTGGCTGATGAAGGGGCCGGCATCGAACCGGAGCATATTCCGCACCTGACCGACCCGTTCTTCACCACCAAGCGGGAGAGCGGCGGCACCGGACTCGGGCTGTCGGTATCGGCCACCATCGTCAAAGAGCACAACGGAACGCTCGAATTCGTTTCCACCCCCGGGGTCGGTACGACCGTGACCCTGACTATCCCGGCACTGCGAGGAGCCAAGCCATGAATGCATCTCTCTATCCATATTTCGGGGTTCTCCTCGTTGATGACGAACCGGCCTGGCTCCGCTCGTTGCGTCTCACGCTGGAACGTTCCGCCGGCATCACCAACATCATCACCTGCCAGGACAGCCGCGAGGTCATGGATCTGCTGGAGCGGCACGAAATAGGGCTGGTCCTGCTCGATCTGAACATGCCCCATCTGAGCGGCGACCAGTTGATCGGCATGATCGCCGAGCGCCATCCGGAAATAGCGGTCATCGTCATCAGCGGCATGAACCAGATCGAGAGCGCGGTGAACTGCATCAAGCAGGGGGCCTTCGATTATTTTGTCAAGACGGTCGAGGAGGACCGGCTCGTCAGCGGCGTGCTGCGGGCGATACGGATGCTGGAGCTGGAGCGGCAGAATCGCGAGATGTCGAGCCGGATGCTGTCGGGAGAATTGAAGCACCCGGCGGCCTTTGCCGGCATCGTCACGGCCGATCGTGCCATGCATGCCATTTTTTCCTATATCGAAGCGGTGGCGCTGAGTACGGAACCGCTGCTGATCCTGGGTGAAAGCGGTGTCGGCAAGGAGCTGATCGCCAAGGCCGCCCACACGCTGAGCGGCTGTCGTGGGCAGCTGGTATCGGTGAATGTGGCGGGGCTCGATGACGCGGTCTTCGCCGATACCCTTTTCGGCCATATGCGCGGGGCCTTCACGGGAGCCGATCAGCCGCGGCGCGGCATGATCGAGGAGGCCGTTGACGGTACGCTTTTCCTGGATGAAATCGGTGACCTGAGCATCGCCTCCCAGGTCAAGCTGCTGCGGCTGCTTCAGGAAGGGGAATATTTCCCGCTCGGAAGCGACCGTCCCAAACGCCTCAAAGCCCGCGTGGTTGTCGCC
>JBAVTM010000277.1:0-2437 GCA_049696195.1 Desulfuromonadaceae bacterium
TTTGAAAACACCCCGCAGACCCATGAGTTTGGCAAAATCGACCTTGAAAGGCTCTTCGTCCTCATTGATGATCACCTCGCCCTTACGCCCCTTTTTGACGACGGGGACTATCTCTGCCCTGAAAATACCTTCTTTCACGGCAGCCTGGGCCTTCTGGTATGAGCGGAAGGCAAAAGCGTCCTGATCGCTGCGGGTAAGCCCGTACTTTTCAGCGGTGGCTTCGGCTATGACTCCCATGTGATTGCCGCTGTAAGGGTCAAGCAGACCGTCATTCACCAGCAGGTCGATCAACTCGCCATTTCCCATCCGGTAGCCGTAGCGACCTTTGCCAAGAATGTAGGGAGTGAGCGACATGTTCTCCATGCCTCCGGCAATAACGACATCGGCATCTCCAAGCTTGATGGAACCTGCTCCCAGCATGATCGCCTTGAGTCCGCTTCCGCATACCTTGTTGACGGTCATGGCGGGGATGTTGTCCGGCAATCCGGCATACCGCATGGCCTGCCGGGCCGGAGCCTGGCCTGCTCCGCCACTCAGGACCTGGCCGAAGATGACTTCGCCCACCGCTTCGTCCGCCAGGCCGCTTCGGCTCAATAGTTCAGCGATAACGGCAGCAGCCAGTTTTGGAGCTTCCACTTCCGATAGCTCACCGCCAAAAGAACCAAACGGGGTGCGTAGTGATTCAATGATGTAGACTTCTTTCATATCTTCTCCCCAAGCTGAAATCGGTAAATCGTTAATTTAAGTAAACTGGTACTTTAATACCTATTTAATGCCAGGTGTGTGCCGGAACGATGCAAGCACTTCAGCCGCATACTATGTCTCTGCCCCTGATGAAATCAAGACAGCCACCCTCTGGAAGTGCTGCCTGCCTGACTCCCTGACCGTTGCGGACTATTTTCCGCTGTAGGCGGGCTCCCTCTTCTCCAGGAACGCATTAACCGCTTCCATCTGATCGTCCGTGTGGTGGGCAAGCGCCTGGAAAACCGCACACAAATCGAGAAAATCAGGGAGATCGCTACGCTGGGCCAACTTCATCATGCGCTTGGTGAGCCGCAGGGTCACCGGCGGTTTGGACGCAATCTGACCAGCCAGCTCCATCGCCCGCGGCAGAAGGGCTTCCGGTTCCACGACTTCGAGGAAAACGCCGTACTCCAGGGCCTCGGCAGCCTTGATGACCCGCCCGGTAAAGGTCAGTTCCGCTGCCCGCTGATAGCCGATCAGCCGCTGCATGAACCAGGCGCCGCCGTCGCCGGGGGTAATCCCCAGATTGATAAAGGTCTCACCCAACTGGGCCCTGGTTGAAGCGATACGGATGTCGCACATATTGACCAGGTCGAAACCGGCACCGATGGCGGCACCGTTGACAGCCGCTATCACCGGCACCTCGGCTTTGGCAAGAGCCAGCGGAATCTGCTGAATCCCGCGGCGGTACTTGTTCTGGATCTCGGCCGGTGATCCGCCGAAGGTACCCGACTGATCCTTCATCTCCTTGACATTCCCGCCCGAAGAAAAGGCCGTGCCGGAGCCGGTGATCACGAGGACCGAAACGTCATCGTTACTATTGACCCAGTTTACCGTACGTACGATATCGTCGATCAGCGCCGTTCCGGTCAAGGCATTGCGCACATCATCCCGCATAAAGGTCAGTACGGCGACCCGCTTGTCCAGCGTCAGGGTGCTGTCCTGAAGCTTCGGTACTGATAATCTGTTTTCTGTCGTCATGAGATCCTCCGGTTCCAGTTAGTTTCTAGCGGTTCAAATAATTTCCTGGATCAGCACATGTTGCTCAAAAGTAGTCAGATCGTCGCACCCGCAGGAAGCCCCGCGGAGGCATAGCAGCGCTACGACGCACAAGGTGGGTTTCGAGGACGGCGGCGAGATGGCGGCTTTTGAGCGATCTGCTAACGGTTTGTCACATCACCCAGGGCAAACCCGGCGATAATCGTCTTCTGAATGTTGCTGGTACCTTCGACCGTCCGAAGCGACATGGAATCGCGCAGGAAACGCTCGGCCGGATATTCGGTGGAGAATCCGTAGCTGCCGAAGATCTTCATGGTTTCAGTGGCGGCATGGACAGCAGCCTCGGAGGCGAACAGCTTGGCCATGGAGGTCTGGTACTGGTTGGGCAGCCCCTGGTCTTTCAGCCAGGCGGCCTGGTAGACCAGAAGTTTGGCCGCTTCGTGCTCGGCGACCATCTCGGCGATGGAGGCCTGGATCATCTGGTAGGAGCCGATCTTCTTGCCGAACTGGATGCGCTCGTTGGCATAGCCGATAGCCGCCTCGATGGCACCGCCGCCGATCCCCAGGGCGCCGGCGGCGCAGCTGATGCGGGTGTTGTTCAGCTGCCACATGCAGATCTGGAACCCCTGCCCTACCTCCCCCAGGATCGAATCCTTGGGAATCCTGGCCTGGCTGAAGGATATCTCGCCGGTGG
>JBAVTM010000278.1:0-19435 GCA_049696195.1 Desulfuromonadaceae bacterium
GGTATACAGAATCACGGCCGTATCGGTTTCGGCCCGCGGTTTTTCCGGGAGCGGTGCGCTGTGGCAGAGGGTGTTCAGTGCCAGGAGTTTTCCCTCGCGGGTGAGTTTGTTCCGGAGCTGTTCCACCGGGTCAAAGGGGTCGGCAGGCTCTGCCCCTGCTCCCGGTTCAGAGCAGGACGAGCAGAGCATGCGGTATGCCTGGCGGGCCAGCGCTTCCACCGTCGTGCGCCGGTCTACCGGCAGTTCTACGGTGGAAACAAGTTCGCGCCACTCTTCAATCAATGCGTCCATCACCTGCACCACCCGGGGGTCCGTCCCCTCGGTCGCGGACGGAGCCAGCGTCACGATACGTTCCAGAGCCGGGATATCCGGGAAGATTTCCAGGAGCAGATCAAGGCAGGGGGGGGCGCTAAAAACGAAGCGGGCATCACAATCGGCCAGAATGTGACGCAGTTCAGCCGCCTTCAACTCCTTGTCGATCGGAACAACTACCCCGCCGGCCTTGAGAATCCCCAGATAAGCCGCGACCCACTGGGGTGACGAAGGCGCCAGCAGGGCGGCGTGATCGCCAATATTGAATCCCGCCTTGATCATGCCGGCGGCGATCCGGTCGGACAGCTCCCACAGGGCTCCATAGGTCACGCATTGCCATGTCCCAGCAAGTTTGTAGCAGAGCGCCGGTTGGTCGCTATGTTTCAGGCAACTCTCCCTGATCAGGGAATCTATGGTCTGCAACGCCAACCTCCAGAACACTGTTTGGGTTTATGGTAGCACGATTGGAGCGGTTGCTGTCAAAGTTTTAACCGACCTGCCGGTCAGAAAATGCTTTTTCAGTGTAGTCGGGAATGCTATAGTGTCACGGCACATTCACGGCTGGTACGGCCCGATTATATTTTCATCCCGGCACGGTTTAACCCTCCCCGCTCTCCTGGCAAGAGGGGTCGTTGTGAATGTGACAAAGCAGCACTACCCAAAGGAGTAACGTATATGTCCGAACTTCGCGTCCGCTTTGCCCCCAGTCCAACCGGCTACCTTCACGTCGGCGGTGCCCGCACCGCACTCTTTAACTGGCTGTTGGCCAGAAAACAGGGTGGCACCTTCATTCTTCGTATCGAGGACACCGATGTGGAGCGCTCCACCGCGGAGTCGGTGGATGCAATTCTTGAGGGAATGAAGTGGCTCGGGCTGGAGTGGGACGAGGGGCCCTTCTATCAGTCAGATTCGTTTCCGCTCTACAAGGAGCATGTCCAGAAGCTGCTGGATGCCGGCAAGGCTTACAAATGTTACTGCACGGCCGAGGAGCTGGATGCCAAGCGTAATCTGGCCATGCAGGAAGGGCGCAAGCCGAAGTACGACGGCACCTGCCGCGAGCGGGCGGAATGCCCGGACGGCCAGCCGTACGTCGTCCGTTTCAGGGCACCGCAGGGGGGGGTAACCGCGTTTGATGATCTGATCAAGGGGACCATAACGTTCCCGAATGAAGAACTGGACGACCTGATCATCCAGCGCACCGACGGCACACCGACCTACAATTTCTGCGTGGTGATCGACGATGCCACCATGCGGATCACGACCGTCATCCGCGGAGATGACCATGTCAACAATACACCGCGTCAGATTCAGCTCTACGAAGCGCTCGGATTTCCGGTGCCTCGTTTCGCCCATGTGCCGATGATCCTCGGTTCCGACAAGGCGCGGCTCTCCAAACGGCATGGCGCCACCAGCGTCATCGCCTACCGCGACATGGGATATCTGCCGGAAGCGCTGCTCAATTATCTGGTACGGCTGGGGTGGAGCCATGGCGACGACGAGATTTTCAGCCGCGAAGATATGATCCGGAAATTCGATATCGGCAACGTGGGGCGTTCCGCCTCCGTCTTCAATACCGAAAAACTGAACTGGCTGAACGCCCATTACATCAAGAACGGTGATCCTGAACGACTCGCCGATCTGCTGTTGCCGCATCTCTCTGCCCGTGGGGTGACGACACTCGGCGGGCCGGATCTGATGGCGGTCGTACGTACACTGCAGGAGCGGGCCCAGACCCTGGTCGAGATGGCTGAACGCGCTGTCTTCTATTACAACCCGCCGGTCGGTTATGATGAAGCGGCTCTGGCCAAGTTTGACACGGAACAGCTGCTGGCGGTTTTTATCGCGGTGGCGGAGAAGCTTTCATCCGCTCCGGCGGATGATGCCGCCGGAATCGATGTTCTTTTCAAAGAGGTCTGCACCGAGAACGGCTGGAAGATGGGGCAGGTCGGGCAGCCGGTACGGATCGCCCTCTCGGGGGGCACGCAGGCGCCGGGAATCGGAGAAATCGTGGTAACGCTGGGAGTGGAGGAAACGCTCCGGCGGATTCAGAAAGCACGGGAGCATGTTGCTGGAAAATAACCGGTTTTAATACGCCCACCACCGTAGAGACGTTGCATGCAACGTCTCTACGGTGGTTTTGTCAGTGTCTCCGCTGCATGACCCGCCGCAGCTCCGCCTCAAGATTCTTCATACTGTATGGTTTCCGTATGAAACCGGAAGGATTTTGGTCGCTGAAGCGTTCGTCAAGTTCCTGCTCATTAAAACCACTTGAAAGAATTATCTTTATATCCGGTTTTATGCGCCGTAATTCGTTCATGGCCGCCACCCCGTCCATATTCGGCATGGTGAGATCCATCAGGACGAGGTCAATTTCGTCGCTGCGGGTACGGAATGTGTTGACGGCATCTGTTCCGTCAGATGCGGTGATTGTTTTGAAACCGCAGAGTGTTACCATGGTGGCACATACTTTGAGGACCGCTTTTTCGTCGTCCACGATCAGAACAGTGCCTGACAAGGGGGCGTTCCTGTCATCAGAGATGATGGCGTGTGCAGCTTCACCCCCTGGTGAGACTGTTTCTTCCTCCGTGGTCGGGAAAATCACCCTGATAGTTGTTCCCCTCCCCGGGGCGCTATCCAGAAACAGGGCTCCGGAATGGCCTTTGACGATGCCGAGTACGGCAGACATCCCGAGCCCGCGACCGGTGAACTTCGTGGTGAAAAACGGATCAAAGATTCGCTGCTGAGTCTGTGCACTCATTCCGACACCGTTATCACTGACCTCCAGGTAGACAAACCTCCCCGGCGCAGGTTTTTCCTCCAGTCGGCTCCCCGACAGGCAGGCCTCGTCACAGATCTGCAGGCCGGTCGAAAGCCTGATAAGGCCGGGCTGCAGTTCGATCGCTTCAGAAGCGTTGGTAATCAGGTTCATGACGACTTGCTGAATCTGGGCTGCGTCTCCCATGATATCCGGAACTTCGGCAGAGAGTCGCAGATCGATCGAGACGGTTCTGGGAACGGCGGTTCTGAACAGTGCCGCGTTTTCATTGACCAGCTGGTTCAGATTCAGCCTGGTGATAACAAAGACCCCCTTTCCTGAATATGCCAGCAGGCGACTGGTGAGATCCGCTGCCCGATTGGCTGCCATGGTTGCCCGTTCGAGCAGCTTGTGCGGCGTTGAATCGGGTGGAATCTTCCGTACAGCCAGTTCGACATTGCCAAGAATAGTCAGCAGCAGGTTGTTGAAGTCATGGGCAATGCCGCCTGCCAGCACCCCCAGACTTTCCAGCTTCTGGGTGTGCAGCAACTGACGTTCGAAATCGAGACGATCCTGTTCGGCCTGCAACTGATCGGTGACGTCGTGCCCGACGCCGATAAACAAAAGCCGCCCTTTCGTGTCGGTATAGGGCATCCCGTTCGCGACGAAGCTGCGCAGTGAACCGTCGGCAGATTTAACTCTATATACGGGACTCGTGCCGCTTCGGCCGGTAGTGAGAACCCACGTGAGGTATTCGATACAGGGCTGCACATCATCCGGGTGAATGAAGGGTGCAAAACTTCGCCCCAGGACCTCGCTGACCGGATAGCCGAAATGCCGTTCCCAGGCGGGAGATACGAAGACGAAGGTGCCTGCGGCGTCCAGGGTAAAGATGACATCGAATGAGTTTTCCACATGCGCTCGAAAGGTTGCTTCGCTTTCCCGCAGAGCGTCCTCAATCCGTTTGCGATAAGAGATATCGACAACAACGCAAGCCATAAGACCGGGATCCGCGCGATAGGCGGATATTTCCAGATGCGTGTCAAGGTCATGTGCATAGCGCTCAAACGTCTGCGGCGCACCGGTGGATGTAACCTTCTCAAGCATTTCCATCAGGAAAGCGCCTGTTTTGGGGAAAACATCGCGCACGGTTCTACCGATAATGTTTGAAAATGCCAAGCCGGTTACCCGCTCGAAGGCGGGATTCACATCCAGGAAGCGATAATCATTCGGGGTGCCGATTTCATCGCTGATGGCTTCGAGCAGGGCGAATCCATAGACCGATTCGGAAAACAGTTTCTTGTAACGGTCATCATGTGGCACGGGAAATGTCGTGTCGGTCATGTGTCTGCTCCATTCAGCACCTGCGACAATGCCGTGGTCAGGTTTTTCTGGGTGTACGGTTTCGGGAGAAAGCGGTTCAGGCCCACCCCCCGGAGAGTTCTGCAACCTCCTGGGAGCGAAAACAGGTCAGACGAACACGACCTTGTTCTTGCCGCGTTTCTTGGCTGAGTACATCGCGTCGTCGATCCGTTTGACAAAAGGAATTAACTCTTCTCCGGGGTGATAACTGCCGCCGCCGATACTGATGGTCATATGAACCCGCTCACCCGGAGCAGGCGTAAATTCACGTTCCGCAAAGGCTCGCCTCAATCGTTCGGCGACAACTTCTGATTCCTCCGGATCGGTCTCAGGAAATATCACGATGAATTCCTCGCCGCCGTAACGATAGGCGGAGTCGGAGCCGCGAATCTCGTCCCTGATCACCTCAGCCAGTCCGGCCAGCACCCGGTCACCCTCCAGGTGCCCGTAGGTATCGTTGAAAACCTTGAAGTTATCCACATCCAGAAGAATCAGGGAAAGGTGTGTCGCATAGCGATTGCAGCGTTCAACCTCCTCGTGTACCCGGTTGTAAAAATGTCGGGAGTTATACAGTCCGGTCAGGCCATCGGTGATGCTGAGTTCCCGGTGGCGGCGCTCACTTTCGGATAGCGCCATTTCCGCTTTTTTGCGGTCGGTGATGTCCTGGAGCGTTTCTATCGCGCCGATGACCGCACCGGTTGAATCCTTGAGCGGGGCGGCGGTAAAAAAGATCCACTTTCCCCCTTGGCCGAAATGCGGGAAAAAGTCCTCTGCTTCAAAGGCATCGTCCTTGAGTTGAGACTTGCGGTACTTGCCGCCGTAGTGTTGTGCGATCAAATCCTCCGGAACCTCATCCACGATCAGATCCGCCATGACCGGCCTCTCGGATGGGTAGAATGCCCGCCATTGGTGTCTGGTCCCGATTATCTCCCTGGCCGGGACTCCGGTGATCCTTTCACAGGCAAGGTTCCAGTGCGTGGTGATGTGGCCGGCATCGATGACGAAGGTGGGTACGGTAAGCCCTTCGAGAATACTGGAGAGTCTTTCCCTGCTTTCACGCAATGATTTCTCAGCCGCTTTGTGCGCAAGACGCCCGCAGAAGGTCGCTGCAACTTCAGTCAGAACCATCGGCAGCATCTGAAGATAGGCGCTGTCCGGATCCTTGATGATGTAGTCATCGACTCCCGCCTTGAGTGCCTCAACGGCGACCTGTTCCGAACCGCTACCGGTAAGGATCACCAGCGGCAGGGGGACCGCCGCCGCCAGAAGTTCCTTGCACAGGTCGAGTCCGTGCTGACAGGGAAGGTGGTGATCGATCACCACCACGTCAAACGCCAACGGGTCTGCCTCGATCGTCGCTACTGCCTCGGGAGCCCGGACGCAGTCGGTGATGCTGCAATCGTATCCTACTCCGCGGAATGCGCGGTGAAAGGCGGCCCGGTCATGCTCGTTATCCTCTACCAGCAGGATATTCATGCGATGTGGCTGCTCAAACTTTTTCATCACGCTCCTCCAGGAAGTTCGACCAGTTTCCAGAACAGGTTGATGGTTCTAATCGCTTCCGAGAAATTTTCGAATCCTACCGGCTTCACGATGTAGGCGTTAGCCCCGTACGCATAGCTCTTGACCCGGTCCTCCTCGGCCTTTGAGGTGGTCAGCATAATGACCGGAAGATGTTTGAACCCGGCGCAGTCTCGGATGGCTTTCAACGTTTCCAGCCCGTCCATCCTGGGCATGTTTATGTCGAGCAGGACAATTCCGGGAGTGGGTGCAGAGGCAGGGTCGCTGAACGAACCGCGGCGGAAAAGGTAGTCAAGACACTCTTCGCCGTCATTAACGATGAAGAGGCGGTTAGCCATCCGATTTGCCTTCCAGGCCCGCCGGGTCGCCATGACATCGTGTTCATCGTCCTCTGCCATCAGTACTATCAATTCCTTATCGTTCATACCCTGATTCCTTTTCTGACAGGGGCAGCGTAATGAAAAAAGTGCTCCCCTCGCCACCATCGGATTCAAGCCGCACCGAACCGTTCAGCTTGATAACGGCCTTCTTGACGATGGCCAGACCGATTCCGGTGCCCTCAAATTCCTTGTGTGTATGGAGACGCTTGAACATTTTAAATATCCTGTCATGGTAGCGGGGGTCGATGCCGATGCCATTGTCCCGCACAAAGAGTTCACAGTTTCCATCCTGCTCACCGGTCATACCGATTGCGACACGTTTTTGCGAGGAGCGGTTGAACTTGAAGCCGTTCACCACCAGGTTCTGAAATACCTGATTCAACAGGGTATGATCCGCCAGCACAACCGGAAGCTGGTTGGAAACGATCAGTTCATCACCCTCGCCATAGTCCAGCGAGCCGCGCAGTTCGGCAAAAAAATTCAGCAACGGTATGCTCTGCACGGCAATGGTTGCGTTCCCGATGCGCGAAAACTCCAGCAGGTCGTTGACCAGTTCATCGCCATGCCGAAGGGCGCTGCCCAGTCCCTCGAAATAGGTGCGTTGCTCGTCGTTCAGGAGCGGCTCAAGCTCCTCGCGAAGAAAATCGGCATAGTTTCGCACCGCGCGCAGCGGTGCGCGAAGGTCATGGGACGCGACAAAGGCGTATTGCGACAGTTCCTCATTGGCCTGCTCCAGAACGGCTGCCTTTGTGACCAGCTCACCGTGTGTCTGCGCCAGCTCTGCCGTGCGCTGGCGCACCAGTTCCTCCAGATTGTCACGATACGTCTTCAAATCGGCTTCGGCCCGTTTACGAGCGGTGATATCCTGCAAGGTTTCAATCGCGCCGGTCATGCGGCCATTTTCACCGGTCAGGGGAGAGGCCGTAAAAAAGAGCCAGGTACCGCCGGTTCCCAGATCCGGGAAAAAATCTTCAGATTCATAGGCTCCTTCGATTGAGGAGGAGAGCTGCCAGGTGTTGCCGTAGTGCTGATTGATTTCCTCAACGGATGCGCCGGACACGATCAGATCGGCCAGGACCGGCCGTTCCTCCGGATAAAATGGTTTCCACTGTTGTTTTGTGCCGATTACTTCATCGGCGCTCAGGCCGGAGATATGCTCACAGGCGCGATTCCACAGGATGACGGTATGGGTTTCGTCAATCACAAAGGTGGGGATCGGGCTTCCCTGAAGAAGGTGGCAGGCTCCGGCCTGTTCATAAACCCGGCACTTGCCGGCTGATCCTGCCGAGATCGCTTGTTTCATGACGTGCCTCATGGTAACGTGATTAATAAATCTGCAGAGAACCATTTTTATAAAACAGTAGTATATACAGGTATAACATACTATGACAACCTTCAATCTTGCAACAACCTATACCCCGCGCGGCGATCAACCCCAAGCCATCGAGGAGCTGGTCGCAGGGATCGAGCGCGGCGACCGCCACCAGACCCTGCTGGGGGTTACCGGCTCCGGTAAGACGTTCACGGTAGCCAACGTCATCGCCCGGACCTCCCGGCCGGCGCTGGTGCTGGCGCCCAACAAGACCCTGGCGGCCCAGCTGTACGGTGAGTTCAAGGAGCTTTTCCCGGATAATGCCGTGGAGTATTTTGTTTCCTATTACGATTACTACCAGCCGGAAGCCTACATCCCGACCAGCGACACCTTCATTGAAAAAGATTCCGCCATCAACGACGAAATCGACAAGATGCGCCATTCGGCGACCCGCAGCCTGCTGACGCGGCGCGATGTCATCATCGTCGCATCGGTATCCTGCATCTACGGCATCGGTTCCCCCCAGGCGTATCAGGCCATGCATATCTTCTTCCACCAGGGGGATGATGTCGGCCGGGACACTCTGCTCAGGAAGCTGATCGAGATTCAGTATGAACGCAACGACATGGATTTCCACCGCGGCACCTTTCGGGTGCGGGGGGATGTGATCGAAATCTTCCCGGCCTACGACAGCGAGCGGGCGCTCCGGATCGAATTCTTCGGCGACGAGGTGGAGGCGATCAGCGAAATCGATCCGCTGCGCGGCGTCGTGCTGCAAAAACTCGCCAAGTGCTCCATTTATCCCGCTTCGCATTATGTCTCCACCCGCGAAACGCTGGAGCGGGCGGTGGAGCAGATCCGGACCGATCTGGGCGAGCGGATCAGATACTTTCGCGGGCAGAACATGCTGCTGGAAGAACAGCGCATCGAACAGCGCACGCTCTATGACCTCGAGATGATGGAGGAGATGGGGTTCTGTCACGGCATCGAAAACTATTCGCGCTACTTCGACGGCCGGCTGCCGGGTGAGGCCCCCTATACCCTGATTGATTACTTCCCGGATGACTTCGTGCTGTTCGTGGACGAATCGCACATCACCATCCCCCAGACCGGCGCCATGTACCGGGGCGACCGCTCGCTCAAGGAAACGCTGGTCAACTACGGCTTCCGCCTGCCGGCGGCGCTGGATAACCGGCCGCTCAATTTTCAGGAGTTTCAGGCCCGCATCCGGCAGGCGGTCTATGTCTCGGCGACTCCGGCCGATTATGAACTGGAGGCGAGCGGCGGCGTGTTTGTCGAGCAGGTTATCCGCCCGACCGGTCTGGTCGATCCGGTTATCGAGGTGCGGCCGGTATCGGCATCCCCTCACCCTAGCCCTCTCCCTGAGGGAGAGGGAACGAAAGATACCCTCGCCCTCAGGGAGAGGGTGGCCGAAGGCCGGGTGAGGGGAAGCGGCTTCGGCCAGGTGGACGACCTCCTCCATGAAGTCCGCGAGACGGTGGCCCGTGGCGAACGGGTACTGATCACGACCCTGACCAAGCGGATGGCCGAAGAGCTGACCAACTATTACCGTGAGCTGGGGGTGCGGATAAAATATCTCCATTCGGATATCGTCACCATCGAGCGGATGCAGATCCTTCGCGACCTCCGCCTGGGTGAATTCGACGTGCTGGTCGGGATCAACCTGCTGCGGGAGGGGCTTGATCTGCCGGAGGTTTCTCTGGTCGCCATCCTTGATGCCGACAAGGAAGGGTTTCTCCGTTCGCAGCGGTCATTGATCCAGACCTGCGGCCGTGCCGCCCGCAATATCAATGGACGGGTGCTGATGTACGGCGACAGCGTGACCCGCTCCATGCAGGCCTGCATCGATGAAACGGGACGGCGCCGGATCAAGCAGCTGGAGTACAACGAGGAGCACGGCATCACGCCCGAGACGGTCAAAAAGGGGCTGCGCAGCATTCTCGAGTCGATCGAGGAGAAGGATTATGTGACGGTGCCGGGAGTTGCCGAAGCGGGTGAGGAGTATATCGCACCGAAAGAGATTCCGAAGCTGGTAAAAAAACTCCGCAAGGAGATGCTGGCGGCGGCGAAGGAACTGAATTTCGAGAAGGCGGCCGCTCTGCGCGACCGGGTGAAAAAGCTGGAAGAGATGGAGCTGGCGCTGCGGTGAGATCGCTGACGCCGGCATATTTGACGGATATGGTCAGCGCGGACGGGAAGCTTTCGCTCCGGGTCGTTACCGCCTTTCGCGGGATGGTGTACGCGCATTACCATGACAATCCCCGTCCGATGGCGTGGCGCGAGACCGGTGACCCGTACCATATTCTGGTGTCGGAAATCATGCTGCAGCAGACGCAGGTGGAGCGGGTCAGGGGCAAATACCGCGAATTTCTGACCGCATTTCCGACCGTACATGCGTTGGCCGCCGCACCTCTGGCCGATGTGCTGCGGGTCTGGCAGGGGCTGGGTTACAACCGCCGGGCGCTGTATCTGAAACGCTGCTCCGAGGAGATTGTTGATCACCACGCCGGACAGTTTCCCCGCACAATCGACCTGCTGCAATTGCTCCCCGGCATCGGTCCCTACACCGCCCGTGCCGTGGCGGCATTTGCCTTTGGTGCCGCGGAGCCGATGATTGAAACCAACATCCGTACGCTCTATATCCACTTCTTCTTCATCGGGCGTGAAAAGGTCCGCGACAGCGAGATTGTGCCGCTGGTCGCGGCGACTCTTGATCGGGATAACCCGCGGCAATGGTATTATGCCCTGATGGATTATGGCGTCATGCTCAAGCAGACTCACCCCAATCCGGGGCGCCGCAGCCGGCATCACACACAACAGAGCCGCTTTGAGGGCTCCAATCGCCAGCTCCGCAGCAGGCTGCTGCGGGAAATAATGGCGAAGCCGGGGATAACACCGGAGAATCTGCTGACAATACTGGCCGCAGAACGGGAAACGGTGGAAAGGAATCTTGAAGCATTGGAGCGGGAGGGCTTTCTGGTGAGACGGGGGGGCGGTTACAGTGTGGCGGGTGAAAAAAAGCGGGGGTAACGCACCAGCGCTACCCCCGCTTCCAATCGATATCTGAGCTCAGAAGCTTATTTTTTATGGCACTCTTTGCAGGATGTTGGTCCTTTTTTCATTTCAGTGTGGCACCCTTTGCAGGTTTTGTGAGCCCACTCTTTGTTCAGTTCTGCGATTTTGCCGGGAGCGCCTGAGTGGCACTTCTTGCAGTCCTTCAGCTGGTCCTGATGATTTTTGTGATTGAACGTCACTTTACCCATGGAGGCTGGCAACTCGATTACATCTGCTGCGAAGGCTGCTCCAGCAAATGCGGTGATGGCAAGCATGGCTACTACGGCGCTGATCTTTTTCATCTGTCTTCTCCTTTGGTTTATTACTGCGTCAAGACGCAGAACTGATTCATACTCGTACTATACTGTAGTACTTATATGTGCCAATGATTTAGCATATCGAGTGCCAAACTGCAAGATCAAATGCAACCATCCAAATTCATTGGACAATATGTTTTGTGAAAGCAAAACGGGGAGCGGTTTATACCGCATTTGAGGCAGGGGAGATATTTTTTGAAGTATTCTCCGGTCTGAAAGAGCTTGCCATACCGCCCATCTATTAGTAAGTTGGAAATTATTTTCCGCTGTATTTTGCAGAGAGTAATTTCGTTATCGCACGTGTCCTGTTCAGCAGGGCTGAGTAACGTTCGACAGCAGACAATCCACGGAGGAGGGATACACCAGTATGCACCTTATAAACAATAAAAAAGGATTTACCCTGATCGAAATCATGGTCGTGATCGTCATACTGGCGCTGTTGGCCGCGCTGGTTGGTCCAAAGCTGATGGGACGGACGGATGATGCCAAGATTACCGACGCACGGGTACAGATCAAGAACATCGAGACGGCTCTCAAACTTTACAAGCTTGATAACGGCGTCTATCCGTCTACGGAGCAGGGGCTGGATGCACTGATAACAAAGCCGAGCGTAGGCGTTATACCAAAAGGGTATAAGGATGGCGGCTATCTGGAGAGCAAGAAAATTCCCAAGGATCCGTGGGGCAACGACTACATGTACATTTCTCCCGGTGAACATGGCGACTACGATCTCTTTTCCTATGGCTTTGACGGCGCAAAGGGGGGCGAAGGAAAAAATATCGATATCACCAGCTGGGATACGAAATAGGAAAATATATTTCACAATATAGTTGATATTTTGCGAATCTGCGCTATAGTCTAAGCCCCTAAGCTATTATTTTTATTATGAATAAATGTTTTTAGTGCCTGTAAAGCAGGCGCAGTTATCTTGATAAGAGGAGGCAGTACGATGGTGCAGAAGTTTGTGTATTTCTTTGGGAATGGCCAGGCTGAAGGTCGGGCTGATATGAAAAATCTGTTGGGGGGCAAGGGAGCTAATCTTGCAGAAATGACCAGTATCGGTCTTCCGGTACCTCCCGGCTTCACCCTTAGTACAGAAGTATGTACCGAATTTTACAAGAACGACAGCAATTATCCGCCGTCACTGGCTGCCGAAGTAGCCACTCACCTTTCCCAGGTCGAAGCCCTGATGGATCGCACCTTCGGCGATCCGAAAAATCCCCTGTTGGTTTCAGTCCGTTCCGGTGCCCGCGCTTCCATGCCGGGCATGATGGACACCGTCTTGAATCTTGGTCTCAACGATATTACCGTGCAGGGGATCATTGCCCAGAGCGGTGACGAGCGCTTCGCCTATGATGCGTACCGGCGCTTTGTCCAGATGTATTCGGATGTTGTCATGGGTATGGACAAGCACTCTCTTGAACACCTGCTGGAACATAAAAAGGAAGAGCGGGGCGTTCACCTCGACACCGAACTGAGTGCCGCCGACTGGAAAGACCTGGTAGCCGCCTTCAAAGCAAAGATCAAGGAAGAGCTCGGGGTCGCATTCCCCGAAGACCCCATGGATCAGCTCTGGGGGGCGATCGGCGCCGTGTTCGGCTCGTGGATGAATCCACGCGCCATCACCTACCGCCGCCTCAACAATATCCCTGCGGAATGGGGTACAGCCGTCAACGTCCAGTCGATGGTCTATGGGAACATGGGCGATGACTGCGCAACCGGTGTGGCCTTTACCCGCGACCCCTCCACCGGTGAAAATTATTTTTACGGCGAATATCTTGTCAACGCCCAGGGAGAAGATGTCGTAGCTGGTATCCGCACTCCGCAGCCGATCAACCGCGCCAAGGCCACTACGCTGCCGCCGATGGAAGAGGTGATGCCGGAATGCTACCGGCAGCTGGTCTCGATCCGTTCAATCCTTGAAAAACATTACAAGGATATGCAGGACATCGAGTTTACCATCGAAAAAGGGAAGCTCTTCATGCTGCAGACCCGTAACGGCAAGCGCACCGCACCGGCCGCCATCAAGATCGCGGTTGACATGGTTGGCGAAGGGCTGATCGATGAAAAAACCGCGGTAAAGCGCGTTGCTCCGGAACAGCTGGATCAGCTGCTGCACCCGTCGCTCGACCCGAAAGCGGTCAAGAATATCATCGCCAAGGGGCTTCCGGCCTCACCGGGCGCCGTGTCCGGTACGGTCGTCTTTACCGCCGACGAGGCTGAATCGGAGGCGAAGGTCGGCCGCAAGGTGATCCTGGTCCGTGTCGAAACCTCCCCGGAAGATATCCACGGCATGCACGCCGCCCAGGGGATCCTGACCGCCCGCGGCGGCATGACGTCCCACGCGGCGGTGGTTGCCCGCGGTATGGGCAAATGCTGCGTCGCCGGTTGCGGCGACATCAAGGTTGATTATGCCAACCAGTGCTTTACCGCCAAAAACGGGGTAGTCGTCAAAAAAGGCGACATGATCACGCTCGATGGCACAGAGGGTCAGGTCATACTGGGTGCGGTGCCTACCGTAACGGCTCAATTAACCGGAGATTACAAGACCCTGATGGGGTGGGTGGACGGCATCCGCCGCCTGAAGGTGAGGACCAATGCCGATACGCCCCATGATGCCAGGGTGGCGCGTGACTTCGGCGCCGAAGGGATCGGCCTCTGCCGCACCGAGCATATGTTCTTCGACGCCGAGCGGATCGCCGCCGTACGTGAGATGATCCTCTCCGAAGATGTTGAGGGGCGTGAGCTCGCCCTGGCCAAGATTCTCCCGATGCAGAAAGGGGACTTCATCGGTCTGTTCCGCGAAATGAAGGGGCTGCCGGTGACCATCCGCCTTCTCGATCCGCCTCTGCATGAATTCCTGCCGCAGGAAGAGCGGGATATCGAGGAGTTGTGCAAGACGATGAAGGTGCCGGTTGGCGCTCTCAAGCACAAGATAGAGACTCTGCACGAGTTCAATCCGATGCTGGGTCATCGCGGCTGTCGTCTCGGCATCACCTATCCAGAGATCTACAACATGCAGGTCACGGCGATCATGGAAGCCGCCTGTGAACTGGTCAAAAATGAAGGTTTCAGCATCGTGCCGGAGATAATGATTCCATTGATCGCGACGGTGAAGGAACTGTCGGTTCTCAAGCAGAATGCTGTCGCTATCTGTGACGCAATAATTGCCCGTTATGGTGTCGAGGTCGAGTACCTGATAGGTACGATGATCGAGTTGCCCCGCGCCGCTCTGACTGCTGATGAAATTGCGGTCGAGGCCGAATTTTTCTCTTTTGGCACCAACGACTTGACCCAGACAACCTTCGGTCTGTCGCGTGACGATGCGGGCAAGTTCCTGCCGTTTTATGTGGATAACGGCATCCTCCCGGAGGACCCCTTCGTGTCGCTCGACCAGAACGGCGTCGGCAAGCTGGTCAGGATGGCTTGTGAGCTGGGGCGTGCTGCTCGACCGGGTATCAAGCTCGGTATCTGCGGCGAGCATGGCGGCGATCCGTCATCGGTTATTTTCTGCCACAACGTAGGGCTGGACTATGTTTCCTGCTCACCGTTCAGGGTGCCGATTGCCCGACTGGCCGCGGCTCACGCGGTTCTGGACGGCAAATAGCGCAGAGACACGCGCCGTTCCGTTAGTATGGAAAAAGTCCGTTCATCCACTGCCGGGGCAGGGATGAACGGACTTTTTTTATGGTGCAAACAAGTATTTGGGAGATAAGCAACTACGATCGTTTGATGATCAGCAGTGACAGGTAATCCGGGGAATGGGATGCGATCTCGCCGAAGTCTGTCAACACCTTCTGGCGGGGAGAACCGACCCGCTCGACAAAGACGGTGATCTGTTCTCTTCCGTCTGCCCGGAGCAGCGCAACAATCGCCGGGAAAAGAGGTTTGACCTTCAAGAGCACGACAGTTTCGTAGGTTTCCAAAGCTGCTTTTATCTGTTCTATCCCTACGGTGGCCGGTATCACGACCATCTTTTCATCCCCCTCCACCAGCGGAAGAGCCGCCACGGCAGCGGCGGCATTGATGCTCGATATGCCGGGGACGATCTCGACCGGAAGCAGCGGCCACTGTTCCTTTAGAATGCGCAGCAGATAGATGAAGGTCGAATAAAAGAGAGGGTCACCGATCGTGATGAAAGCCACCGAACGCCCCGCCTCCGCATGGGCCGCGATCAGGGCCGCCGCCTCCTGCCAGGCCGGAATCAGGCGCGACCGGTCGGAGGTCATCGGAAACTGGTGAACGATAATTTCCTGGCGGCTTTCGTCGACGAATTCACGGATAATATCCAGCGCCACGCTTGACTCGGCCGGGTTTGAAACCGGCGCCAGGATCACATCGGCACTCCGCAGGATCCGTTCCGCCTTGCGGGTTAACAGCTCGGGATCGCCCGGACCTACACCGACCGCATAAACAGTCGCCACTATTCGCCACCCTTCCGGGCTGAAATCACATAGACCGGGTTCTGGGCTTCAAACATCTTGTATTCGGTTAAATTGCGGGTCTTGGCAACATTGATGCACGTCGCTTCAACGGTAAAACCATGGTCTTCCAGAAATTCAACCGCTCTGGTGAGGGTGTCGAGGGTCACGGCATTGATGACCACAACGCCGTCCGCTCTCAGACGCTGGGAAATGATGTCGATGATCTCGTCCAGCTTGCCGCCGGCTCCGCCGATGAAGACGCGATCGGGATCAGGCAGGTCATCCAGGCCGTCCGGGGCGTAGGCCTCGATCAATTTGATATTCCGCGCACAGAACTTCTTCAGATTCTCGTTGATAAAACCGATGCACTGCTGGTTCTTCTCCACGGCGAAAATCCGTCCCCCCGGCATCAGATTGGAGGCTTCGATCGAAACAGAACAGCTCCCGGCGCCGATGTCCCAGAGCACCAGATCATCCTGCAGTTGAAGTTTGGCCAACGTAACGGCCCGCACTTCCACTTTGGTAATCAGTTTTTTCGAGGTGTGGAACTCGTCGTCATCGATGCCGATCAGCGGATAGTGGACGAGGTTCGGTTCGTAGGTGCGGATCAGAATCAGGATATTCAGCTCGGAGGCCGCAATATCCAGCAGTCCGCGCACGGTCGTTTTGGTGAATTTTTCGCTTGGCATCCCCAGATCTTCGCAGAGCCATGCCTCATACCCTTCGGCGCCCCGTTCGATCAGTTCTGCGGCGATCGCGGCGGGGGTGTTGGTCTTGTCGGTCAGGACGCAGGCCTTTTCTGCAGCGATGATCTTGTCTACAGCCTGGTGCATGCCGCGTCCGTGCACCGAAACGAAAATGCCGTCGTCCCACGGCTCCTTGATCCGGGCGAAAGCGTACTGCATACTGGTTACGTTGGGGAAAATCTCGATCCGCTCCTTGGGAAGATTGCGGAGCAGGAACCGGGAAATGCCGAAAAAAGTCGGATCGCCCGAGGCGAGCAGGACGACTTTCTTATCGGTATTCTTAAGAAAGTCGATCAGTTCCGGAAGGTCGCCCAACTCCCTTTTCTCCCCCTTGAAATCGGGAAAAATTTCCAGGTGCCGCTGATGGCCGATCAGGACATCGGCCGTGCCGATTATCTCCAGCGCCATGGCCGGAAAGCCGTCCCAGCCGGTAAAACCTGCCCCTATCAGATAGATCGTTTGCTCTGCCATGGTGTGTGTGCCCCGTCCCGAAGTATGAATGATTTCCAGCGAACTATAGCATTCGCCCGCCCAAAAATCACCACTCTTTATTTTGCACATAAATAAAAAAAACGGGCCGGGAAAAATCCCGGCCCGCATTTCGTGGCGCAGTAGTGCGGTACTAATTCTTGCCCGAACGCTTGCGGCGGGTCGGGTCAAGCTCTTTCTTGCGCAGGCGGATCGAAAGCGGCGTGACCTCAACCAGTTCGTCATCCTCGATGAACTCAAGCGCCTGTTCGAGCGTCATCAGTTTCGGCGGGGTCAGCTTGATGGCGTCGTCGGTGCCGGAGGCGCGCACGTTGGTCAATTTTTTCCCCTTGCAGGGGTTGATCTCAAGATCGTTGTCCTTGTTGTTCTGGCCGATTATCATCCCGCCGTAGACTTCGACTCCGGCGCCGATAAACAGGGTGCCGCGCGGCTGCAGGGCGTCCAGCGAGTAGGCGGTGGTTTCGCCATGGTCCATTGCAATCAGGGCGCCGTTCTTGCGGCCGGGGATGTCGCCCTTGTAGGGAGCGTATTCGTGGAAGGTGTGGGTCATAACGGCGGTGCCGCGGGTATCGGTCAAAACCTCGCCGCGCAGGCCGATCAGACCGCGAGCCGGTATGATGAATTCGAGACGTACCATTTCGCCCATCGGCGCCATCGCGACCATCTCACCCTTGCGGGGCCCCATCTTTTCGATGATGGCACCCTGGAACTCGGAGGCGACGTCCACCACCAGGTATTCCATCGGCTCCATTTTGACGCCGTCCTTGATCCGGACGATGACCTCGGGCTTGGAAACTGCCAGTTCGAACCCTTCACGGCGCATGGTTTCGATCAGGATCGAGAGATGCAGTTCACCACGGCCGGAAACCATGAACGTGTCGGCGCTGTCGGTGTCCTCCACCCTCAGGGAAACATTGGTGCGGAGTTCCTTGGTAAGGCGCTCCCTGATGTTGCGCGAGGTGACCCATTTGCCTTCACGGCCGGCAAAAGGGGAGGTGTTGACGATGAAGTTCATCGACAGGGTCGGTTCGTCGATGGAGACATAGGGGACTGCGATCGGATTCTCTGCCGAAGCCAGCGTCTCACCGATGCTGACTTCCTCAAAACCGGCGACGGTAACGATATCGCCCGTTCCGGCCTCTTCGATATCGACCTGTTTCAGTCCTTCGTAGCCAAGCAGCTTGGTGATGCGACCCTTCGTGATTGTTCCGTCCGCCTTGATCATTGCAACCGTCTCGCCGGCGCGGACCTTGCCGTTGAAGATACGGCCGGTCGCCATGCGGCCGATGTAGTCGTTGTAATCGATGTTGGCGATCAGCATCTGGAACGGAGCATTGACATCCCCCTTGGGGGGACGGACATTGGCCTCCACCACGGCGAAGAGCGGTTCCATGCTGTTAGACTCTATGTTGATATCCAGCTTGGCGTAGCCCATCTTGGCGCTGGTATAAACTACCGGAAAATCGAGCTGATCGTCGGATGCGTTCAGTTCGCAGAAGAGATCGAATACCATGTTGAGCACTTCGTCCGGACGGCTGCCGGGGCGGTCGATCTTGTTGATGACGACGATCGGTTTCAGGTTCAGGTCGAGAGACTTTTTCAGGACGAAGCGGGTCTGCGGCATGGGGCCGTCCAGCGCGTCCACCAGCAGCAGCACGGAATCGACCATTTTGAGCACGCGCTCAACCTCGCCGCCGAAGTCGGCGTGGCCGGGGGTGTCAACGATGTTGATTTTGTAGGGGCCGTGGTGGATCGAAAGGCTCTTGGCCAGAATGGTGATGCCGCGTTCTTTTTCCAGGTCGTTCGAGTCCATGACCCGCTCGGTGATTGCTTCATTGGCGCGGTACACACCGGCATGTTTAAGCATGGCGTCGACCAGGGTGGTCTTGCCGTGATCGACGTGGGCGATAATGGCTATGTTTCTGATTCGTTCCTGCATGGGTAAAACTCCTCAATCCGGCAAAATAAAACGACGGGCATTGCTGCCCGTCGAAGATTTGTCACTATGTCAGGTTTTTGTTGATATGACAACTGTTTACTGAAAGATTGAAGAAAAAATGTCAAATACCTTCCCACCCCAGAATTCCCCCCCCGTGGACGACCTCGACACGGATCTGGTCTCCCTCCTTGACGCGGAGCAGTTCAGTCAGCGCTTGTGTCAGAATTATCTTGCCATCATAGACATGATCCCGGTCATGCTGAATCACCGAGACCGGAACGTGCTTGCTGATTCAGTTGGTGCGGTTGGTTATGGTCAGCTTCTTGAACGGGCCGGTTTTGAAAAAATTACTGATTTCAAGGGCGGTGTCCCGGTTAACGCTGGCGCTGTCGGCCATCGACTCCCAGAAGGTTCCCGCCGTCTTTTTCATGGTTTCACACGCCAGCAGCACCCCTTTTGAGTCGGTCAGAGCCCGGTAGTCGGAGTAGGTTGGTGTCGTGCCGGCAGAACTGGGGACGACGGCAATCGGCGGAGCCTGAGCCTGAACTGCCGCCGGCTGGGGCGTCTGGACGAGGAGGTGGTCAATCGAGAGCTTTTCAAGTTTTTTGATGGCGACATTCAGGGAAATGAACAGGAGTTGGATATTTACCGTCGGTTGACAGAGTACGACCACGAACATATGCGGAAGGGTCTTGATGATCAAGCGTCCCAGTTCGAAACGGATATCGAAAAGCTTTACGCCGCCGGTGATTTCCTGAAGGCCGACAGTGTTGTCCTGAAGCAGTTCGGCTGCGCCTTTGATG
>JBAVTM010000279.1:0-2152 GCA_049696195.1 Desulfuromonadaceae bacterium
GTGAGCCGATTGAATACGTCGTCGCCTCGAACTACGGCCAGCAGGCCAGCATCTTCGGGCAGAATACCGACCTGCTTGCCCAGCTGGTCGATGCGCTGGTCAACCAGGTCTGCCGCATCAACATCAACAGCCAGTGTCAGCGGAGTCCGGACAGCTTTCCGTTCAACGGGCGCAAAAACTCCGCCGACGGGACCCAGTCGGTCCCCGACGCCCTGCGGATCTTTTCCATTAGAATCGTGGTGGCGGCGCGGGAGACCGAGGCAAACAGGGAGATCATCTCCGGCATCGTGCGGGAGAGGAAATCTCATTTTCTTTCAACCGATTACCTGCTGTAAGCTGATGTATCGGGGTAACTGATATGAATACGGGTCTCAAGGAAAAAACAGACAGACTCCGCGCGATTCTGGCCGGCATGGGAGGCTGCGTGATCGGCTTTTCGGGCGGGGTCGATTCGACGCTGCTCTTTGCGGTGGCGGCGGAACTGCTGGGAGATCGGGCGCTGGCGGTTACGGCCACGTCGCAGACCTATCCGGAGCGGGAATTGAAAGAGGCGCGCGAACTGGCCGATCGCATCGGCGGCCGGCATCTGGTGATCGTGTCGGAGGAGCTGGATATCCCCGAGTTTCGGGACAATCCCCGCAACCGCTGCTATTACTGCAAGAAGGAGCTGTTCGGCAAGCTGAGGGAGGTTGCCGGCCGGGAAGGGCTGGAATGTGTGCTGGACGGCACCAACGTTGACGATGCGGGGGACCATCGTCCCGGACGGACCGCCGCGGCAGAGCTGCAGGTGCGCAGCCCGCTGGAGGAAGCCGGTTTTACGAAGCAGGATATCCGTGACCTGTCCCGCGACATGGGGCTGGCGACCTGGGATAAGCCGGCCTTTGCCTGTCTTTCCAGCCGTTTTCCCTACGGCACCGCCATTACCCCCGCGCGGGTCGGCCAGGTTGGCCGTGCCGAAGAATCGCTGCGGGGTCTGGGGTTCCGCACGCTGCGGGTGCGCTATCACGGGAGCGTCGCCAGGATCGAGCTGGGTGAAGACGAATTCGAGCGGGCGGCCGGGATCCACCGGGATGAAATCGTCAGGCTGGTGAAAGCGGCCGGGTTCACCTACGTGGCGCTCGATCTGCAGGGGTACCGTACCGGTGCGATGAATGAAGAATCGCCCTGATCATGATTCCCGGCCATATCCATGTCGTACTTGACATCCCGGCCTCAGCAACGTACATAGATGTCTCCCCTTCGTATCGCTACCCATATGGGCACATAGCTTAGCTGGTAGAGCAGCCGACTCTTAATCGGCAGGTCGACGGTTCGATCCCGTCTGTGCCCACCATCTACTGAAAAGATTAACCTGAACATCAACATAGCAGTCCTGTCTGACGTGCAACCCCCTTCAGCCGCACGCAAGGGGATACCGGGCATGACTGGTCATCTTTGTCACAGACAGGGACACTGCCACCTTCACTTCCGTGTACCCAAAGAGCTCCTTTAAATTGTTCGATGCGTCTGAACACTCCGTATGCAGCTCTCTTCCGGGTGCGGGGGTAATATCACCAATTCCAGCGTGCCATGATGTGTGTGCCCGGTGATCAATAAAATATTCCAGAGGAAATATTTAATGGAAATTGTAATCATGCTGTTTGTCCTCGTAGGCGGTTCCATAGCCTTCTCCGCCTGGAAGAAAAATAAATCACCCGATAATTCCCCGGCTGTTGACAGGCAAGATGAGCCTGATACTGCCTGTTCTGTTCGTAAATGCCTTGCGTGCGGGCACGAAGGGGAGATGAAAACATGGATTTCCAACTACACTGTTCCCAAATGTATTACCGTAGCAGGTTTCCTGTTGGGGTACATACCCGGACTGGTTTTCGTTGTACTGTACTGGGGTAAATACAAATGCCCGCAGTGCGGGGCGATCGGCAAAAACCAGCCGATAAGGGACGCAAATCCGGCAGTTTTACCATCGAACCCGGAAGAATAACGTCAGGTAAAAACCCGTCACTCCAGGCAAAGATTCAGGTGATCTGCCCGTTCCCGCCGCATCAATTATCCTGTTTCATGAGACCGGCAATCACCCCTTGACTGGTCAGACCTTTTCTGGAATAATCCAGGCCGTTTTGTCAAATCTTTGTTTGGGGAGATGAAAACCATG
>JBAVTM010000280.1:0-2341 GCA_049696195.1 Desulfuromonadaceae bacterium
GGTCTGATCGGCTTCCCGATCCTGAAGCTCAAAGGGCATTACCTGGCCATGGCAACGCTCGGCCTCGGAATAATCATGTACATTGTTTTCAATGAAACGATTGAATTAACCGGCGGTCCTTCCGGACTGTCGAGTATTCCGAATTTGAAGCTTGGCGGCATTACCTTTGATTCGGATGTGAAAAATTACTATCTGATCTGGGGTGCAGCACTGGCGGTCATGCTGTTTTCTCTTAATCTGGCAAATTCCCGGGTTGGACGCGCACTGCGGGCGGTTCATGATTCGGAGGTCGCGGCACAGGTACTGGGCGTTAATGCCCGACTCCTGAAGGTGCAGATATTTGCCCTTTCCGCTGTCATATCGTCCCTGGCCGGCAGCCTCTACGCACATACCATGACGTTCATTTCACCGGCATCATTCGGCTTCAATTTTTCGATAGAGTTGCTTACAATGGTCGTTATCGGAGGGCTGGGAAGTATCTACGGTTCGTTCCTCGGCGCTGCACTCCTGACGCTGCTGCCGGAAATCCTGCGCGGCGCCAACGATTACGACATCATTATCTACGGCACTTTGCTGGTGGTCATGGTTGTTTTCATGCCTGGCGGACTGGTGCGGGGTATTCCCGCTCTGTTCAGAATGATCGTGAAGCGGAAAGGGGAGGCCGGCCATGCTTGAGGTCTCCGGTATTACCCAGGTTTTTGGCGGCGTGACCGCACTGGAGGATGTTTCTTTTTCCATTGCCAGGGGAGACATTACCGGCGTCATCGGACCGAACGGAGCCGGCAAGACGACGCTGTTCAACATTATCACCGGTATCTACCGTCAGAGTGCCGGCACGGTCCTGCTGGAGGGAAGGGATGTCACCGCTTTGCCGCCTGAACGGTTGGCCAGGCTTGCCATGGTACGGACATTTCAGAATATCGAGCTGTTCGGTGGAATGACGGTGCTTGAAAACGTCATGGTCGGCATGCACACCAAAAGCTCCGCCGGCCTGCTCGCCTGCGCGCTTAAAATGCCCTGGAGCATTTCTGAAGAGCGGCGTATCCGTGACGGCGCGATGAAGTGGCTTGAGTTTGCCGGGATATCCGATCTTGCCGACGATACCGCCGGCAGCCTTCCGTTCGGAAAAGGGCGGCTGCTGGAGATCGCCCGGGCGCTGGCGGTTGAACCGCGCATCATCCTGATGGATGAACCGGCTGCCGGACTGAACAGTCAGGAAACCCTGGGCCTTGCCAGGCTGATCAAACGTATTCGGGACCTCGGCGTTACTGTTGTTCTGGTGGAGCACGATATGGAACTGGTCATGGATATCTGTGACCGGATCGTTGTTCTTAATCTCGGCAGGAAACTGGCGGAGGGGACTCCCCGCGAAATCCAGGAAAGCTCTGAAGTCATTGCCGCATATCTGGGGGACGACGACTGATGCTGCGCCTTAAGAACATCAACACCTACTACGGGAAAATCCACGCCCTCAAAAATGTGTCCCTGCATCTGGGGGAGGGAGAAATCGTGACCCTGATCGGTGCCAACGGCGCCGGCAAGACCACCATTCTGAATACCATATCCGGTGTGACTCCCGCATCTGCCGGGGAAATACTGTTTTGCAAGGAATCGGTCACCGCGCTTGCGCCTGATAAAGTTGTACAGCGCGGCATATCACAGGTTCCCGAAGGGCGGCAGGTGTTCAAGCCTCTCTCTGTCGAGGACAATCTGGAGCTTGGTGCGTATCTGCGTTACCGGAACCGGGAAGGGAAGGGCGCCATCCACAAGGACATGGAACAGGTGTTCACTCTCTTCCCGCGTCTGCTGGAGCGTCGCAAACAGCTGGCAGGCACCATGTCAGGGGGGGAGCAGCAGATGCTTGCCATCGGGCGGGCTCTGATGGCGAACCCCAAGATGCTGCTCCTCGATGAACCATCGATGGGACTGGCACCGCTGGTCGTACAGGAGATCTTTCGCGTGCTGGAGCGTTTGCGGCGGGAAAACGGCACGACTATCCTGCTGGTTGAGCAGAATGCCAAGGCGGCCCTCAAGCTGGCTGATCGGGGGTATGTTCTGGAAACCGGCAAGGTCATTCTGGAAGGTCCCGCGGATGAGCTGCTGGAGAATGCCGAAGTTAAACGCGCGTATCTCGGCAAGGACAAGAAGGAAATGTGGGAACGATAAATCCCCCTATTCAAAAGTGGGACTACTTATTCAAAAGGAATTAAATCAATGCGCTTTCCGATGCGACTCAATTACGATCTGACCAAATACATTATCGGCAACAAAATCAATAAGGTTGAAAAATATCCGCTGGTACTGATGCTGGAACCGACCCATCTCTGCAATCTTGCCTGTT
>JBAVTM010000281.1:0-18129 GCA_049696195.1 Desulfuromonadaceae bacterium
GTTGTCATCAGTATTTCCCCATCGTTTGGCGTCACCGGCGGCGGGACCTCGGTGGCCATCAACGGCTTCAATTTTACAGGAGTCTCCGCTGTCAGCTTCGGCAGCATTAACGCCGCCAGCTATACCGTCATCTCGCCCACCCAGATTGTTGCGCTGTCCCCGGCCGGCTCCGTAGGTACGGTCGATATTTCCGTCACCACGCCGGTTGCCACCAGTGCCGTCAGCGTGGCTGATGTCTTTACATTCAATAATGCGACGGGTACCGCAGACGGTATCTATGACTTTGGCAATCTTGGCCTGAACGACAGTGCAGGCATTGACAGTGCGGGTAACGGCTATGCCAGGTTGGGCGACAAGTTCAAAGTCGGAAACGATAAATATAGCCAATACCAAAATGTCAACACGGGGCCAATGACAGCTATATATCCCCGATCATCTACCACCTTTCCCTATACTGCCGTTATCAAGGCGGAGGGGGGGGCAACCTGCAAGACGTTCACGTTCAAAGACCTGGGGATCAGCGCGTCCAATGGTTTTCAGAAGTTCGATGCGCTTGACATTGTACTCAAGGACATAAATGGCGACCAGATTGGTTCTACCATTTCACTGGGGAGTTCCCCCGTTTATTCCACAACCAGCGTGACCAACATCAGTACGCTTTATTCAAAAGCCCCTTGGTTGATTGATGACGTTGCGGCCATTGAAATAACCTATGCCCTCAGTGAAAGCGGCATTTCTGCGTTTGCCTCAGATCTAAACCTGGAAAATATAACCTTAGCCAATGTGAAAGGTGCTCCGGCCATTACCGCACTTTCCGTTTTGAACGGCCAGACCATTGGTGGAGACACGGTCGTCATAACCGGTTCCAATTTTTCCGGGGCGTCTGCCGTCAACTTCGGCAGCACGTCTGCCGCCGGCTTTACCATTGACTCGCCCACCCGGATCACAGCCACTTCTCCTGCCGTTTCTACCGATATGACTGTTGATATCACCGTCGCCACGCCGCTCGGAATCAGTGATGCGAGCGCGGCTGACCAGTTTACATACCACAAGACCAACCAGTCCATATTCTTCGGACCTGCCCCCACTCTTATCGTTGGGGGTACCGGCACAGTTGCTGCGACAGCAACCTCCGGCTTGACCCCATCCTTCAACTCCGCAACACCAGGCGTTTGTATGGTCATCGGCACTGCCGTCACGGGGGGGGCAGTCGGCACCTGCTCCATCACAGCGGATCAGCCGGGTAACAGTTTCTACAATTCAGCTCAGCAGGTTACGCTGAACTTCAGTGTCGGCAAAGGGAACCAGACCATCTCCTTCGGCACGGCTCCTGCCGTCATAGTTGGCGGCACCGGTACGGTGAGTGCAACTGCGACTTCCGGCTTAACCCCAGGCTTCGACACCACAACACCTGCCGTTTGCACTATCAGCGGCACCACCGTGACCGGAGTCACCGCCGGTACCTGTGTCATCGCTGCGACCCAGAGTGGCAATACAGCCTACAACACCGCGGCGCAGGTTACGCAGAGCTTCAGCGTTGGCAAGGCGGATCAAGTCATCTCCTTCGGCACGGCTCCCGCCGTCATAGTTGGCGGCACCGGTACGGTGAGTGCAACGGCGACTTCCGGCTTAACCCCAAGCTTCGACACCACAACACCTGCCGTTTGCACTGTCAGCGGCACAACCGTCACCGGAGTTTCAGCCGGTACCTGTGCCATTGCTGCAAACCAGAGTGGGGACAACAACTACAAAGCTGCGCTCCAGGTTACGCAGAGCTTCAGCGTCGGCAAGACGAACCAGACGATATCCTTCGGCGCGGCTCCTGCCGTTATCTTCGGAGGCACCGCCACGGTGAGTGCGACCGTGAACTCCGGCCTGGCACCAATCTTCAGCTCCACGACCCCTGCCGTCTGTACTATCAGCGGCATCACCGTTACCGGAGTTACCGCCGGCACCTGCATCATCGCTGCGGATCAGGGCGGAAACAGCAACTACAATGCTGCGCCGCAGGTTACGCAGAGCTTCAACGTCGGCAAGTCTGCCCAGACGATTTCATTCGGGCCGGCCCCAACTCTTATCGTCGGCGGTACCGGTACGGTAAGTGCGACGGCGACTTCCGGTTTGACCCCAATCTTCAGCTCCACGACCCCTGTCGTTTGCACCATCAGCGGCGCAACCGTCACCGGAGTCACCGCCGGCACCTGCATTATCGCCGCGAACCAGGCCGGGGACGTCAATTACTACGCTGCGCCGCAGGTTACTCAGAATTTCAGTAAGGCAAATCAGATCATCTCCTTCGGCGCGGTTCCGACCGTCTATGTGGGCGGAACAGGTACGGTGAGTGCGACGGCGACTTCCGGCTTGATCCCGTCCATCAGTTCCTTGACCCCTGCCGTCTGCAGCATCAGCGGCACAACAGTCACCGGGGTCTCTGCTGGTACCTGCATTGTCGCTGCGAACCAGTTGGGCAACAATACATACAACTCTGCGCCGCAGGTATCACAGAGTTTCAGCATTGGCAAGGCGGACCAGACGATCTCCTTCGGACCCGCTCCTGCCGTTATCTTCGGAGGCGCCGTCACGGTGAGCGCGACGACAACCTCCGGCCTGGCCCCAACCTTCAGCACCATGACGCCTGCCGTTTGCACCATCAGCGGTGTAACCGTCACCGGAGTCACCGCCGGCACCTGCATCATCGCTGCGGATCAGGGTGGAAACAGCAACTACAATGCTGCACTCCAGGTTACACAGAACATCAACGTCGGCAAGGCGAACCAGACGATCTCCTTCGGCACGGCTCCCGCCGTCATCTTCGGCGGCACCGGCACGGTGAGTGCGACGGCATCCTCCGGTTTGACTCCACTCTTCAGCTCTATGACACCCGCTGTTTGCACTATCAGCGGCACAACCGTTACCGGAGTCGCTGTCGGTACCTGTACCATTGCCGCGGATCAGCCGGGAGCCTCCAGCTACAGCGCTGCGCCGCAGGTTTCACAGAGTTTCGGCGTCGGCAGGGCGGACCAGACGATCTCCTTCGGACCGGCGCCGACTCTCATTGTCGGCGGTAACGGCACGGTGAGCGCGACGACAACCTCCGGTTTGGTCCCAACCTTCAGCACCATGACGCCTGCCGTTTGCACAATTACCGGCACTACGGTCACAGGGATCACAGCCGGATCCTGCATTATAGCTGCGGATCAGTCGGGTAATATCAACTACAATGCAGCTCCACAGGTTACACAGAACTTCAGCAAGGCCAACCAGATCATCTACTTTGGACCGGCCCCCACCGTCATCGTAGGCGCCACCGGCACGGTGAGCGCGACAGCAACTTCCGGGTTGCCCCCGACCTTTAGATCCCTGACGCCGGTCGTTTGCACTGCAAGCGGCACCAGCATTACCGGAGTCACAGTCGGTACCTGCATCATTGCTGCGAACCAGGGTGGAGACGGTGCTTACAACGCAGCGTCCCAGGTTACGCAGAGCTTCGGAGTCGGCAAGGGGAATCAGATAATATCCTTCGGCGCCGCTCCCACCATTATTGCCGGAGGGACCGGTGTAGTGAGTGCGTCAGCGGCTTCTGGCCTGAGCCCGACCTTTAGTTCCTTGACGCCTGACGTTTGTACCGTCAGTGGCACATCCGTTACGGGGGTTACGGCAGGTACCTGCATCATCGCCGCAAAGCAGATTGGCAACTCCATCTACGATGCTGCGCCGCAGGTTACTCAAACATTCTCTGTCGGTAAGGGAGGCCAGACCATCTCCTTTGGTTCGATCCCTTTCGTTATTGTCGGCGGTACCGGTTCAGTAAGCGCGACATCGACCTCCGGATTGACTCCGATATTCAGTTCTTCGACGCCTTTAGTCTGCAGAGTCAGCGGTACAACCGTCACCGGAATTTCGTCCGGCACCTGCTCCATCGCTGCGGAACAGTACGGGGATGCTACCTACAACCCTGCGTCCCGGGTTTTGCAGAGCTTCAGCGTCGGGAAGGGCAACCAGACCATCTCTTTCGGCACAATCCCCGTCATAGTTGTCGGCGGTACCGGTACCGTGAGTGCGACAGCAACCTCCGGCTTGACCCCAGCCTTCACTTCAATGACGCCTGCCGTCTGCACCGTCACCGGTTCAACCGTTACCGGAGTTACTGCCGGCACTTGTACAATCGCCGCAAACCAGAGCGGAGACAGCAACTACAACGCAGCTTTGGAAGCCATTCAAAGCATCAGCGTTGTCTTCAGCATCACGTTGCCGCAAATAACGCTCTCAACCCTTGATGACGGCGCTTTTAGCAGCGTAGATACCATCAACATCGCCGGTGCGGTTACCGCTTTGAACGGCCTGCGTAAGCTGACCATCAACGATGCGGATATCACCGTTACCAGCAGCGGCACCTTCAGCAGTCTGCTTACCCTGGTGCCGGGAATAAACAGTATAACAGTGGTCGCTACCGACAATAATGACTTGACCAGCACGGTCATCCGGACCATCACCCTGGATGCTACGGCCCCGCTCATTACTCTTGCCGGCGGTCAAACAGACAACAGTATCACCAGCTCCTCCCAGATCACCGTCAGCGGCAGTGTCGATTCAGATACAACAACGGTGAAGATCAGCATCAACGGCGGCACTCCGGAGCCAGCTGTAATGGCCGGCACCGGGTTCTCGCTTCCGGTAACCCTGTCGAGCGGACTTAACACCATTCTCATCACCGCCATCGATGCCGCCGGGAAAAGCTCAAGCAGCAAGCAGAGCATCGTCTTCAATGAGGCCATCTCTCTGGCCGTAACTGCGCCGACTCAAGACCTGAAGAGCGGCAAAAGGGAATTCACGCTGACCGGTTTAGTAAGCGGTGCCGAACCATTGACTGTCATCGTGGAGATGGATGGTCAGAGTTTTACTCAGGCGGTCTCGAGCGGCAGCTTCAGCCAGCCGCTCACTTTTACCGCCGAGAAAAACTATCCGATTCATGTCACGGCCAACGACGGTAACGGCTCCAGCGTCACCATTACCCGCAATGTTACGTACATCTGGACCGATGTTGCAAGCGGAGGCGGAATTATGTCTCTGAGCGATGTATTGAACGCCTTCCACATCGCCCTGGGCTTGAAGCAGCCTACAGCTACCGATTTGATTCGTTGCGACGTGGCGCCCCTTGATATCAATGGCAAGCCGAAGGGAAATAACCGTATCGACATAGGCGACGTGATTCTCATGCTCCGTAACCTGGTCGAGTTGGTAACCTGGCAATAATCTATCTATAAAAGAGGAATTTCATCATGGATAAAATATACGGATTTATCATAATCACCGTTCTCCTTCTGTCTGGCTGCGGTGGGGGTGGGGGTGGGGGTGGAACTCCGAGCGTTCAGCCGACCATCGCCAGGGTAACCCTTGCCACGCAGGGAACACTGCCGACTGGCGAGTTGTCGGGTATCGGTGTGACCTTGCAGCTTCCGGCAGGGGTAACCCCAGCGTTAGCCGCAAACGGTTCAGTAGACAGCAGCGTTGTAAAGGCGAGTGGCGTTCTTGCTAATAACGCCGACCTGGTTATTCCTACTTACTACACCCCGGCTACCGGCACGACTCCGGGAACGCTGGTCTTCGTTCTGGCCAGTCAGCCTCCTAACGGCTTTGGCATCGGCGAATTTGCCACCATCACCTTGAATATAGCACCCGGCGCCACCAATTTTTCCACTCTCAATCTGAATTCAGCGGCGGGCTCCGCATCGCCGGTTACCGACTTCAAAGTAATCTCCTCCTCTCCAGTCGACTTGGCTTCCAGTTCGATAGTGGATAAGGCAAGCATCAGCGTTACACTCACCGTCGAGGCGATTTGACAGATAGGTTGGTTGTGTCGGGCAGGGCGGGGTGGGGTGGGGTGGGGTGGGGTGGGGGTAACCACCCCGCGTTACCGGCAAACTTCGCCTTGTGGTTGCCCGTTGTTTTGTGTAGTATTACTTGAAATGACTGAAGTTATTTATTCCGATCAGAGGAGTTGTTCATAATGTATATGCTGACTATCCGCACCAGTTTTGCTGCTGCGCATAACCTGATGAATTATCAGGGGGATTGTGAAAATCTGCATGGCCACAACTGGAAAGTCGAGGTGGCGGTCACGGCCCGGGAACTGGACAAGGCGGGTCTGGGCATAGATTTCAAGGTCCTGAAGCGTGAAGCGGGTGCGATAATAAACGAACTGGATCATAAGTATCTCAACGATAATCCGGCCTTCCGCGACATTTCACCTTCATCTGAACATATTTCCAAGTATCTCTACCACCGCATCTCCGAGCGGATGAACAACGACAATATCAAAGTGGATTCCATCACCGTCTGGGAGTCTGACAACGCATCCGCACGTTATTATGAGTGATCCGGTATATATCAGTGAAATATTTTCGTCCATTCAGGGCGAGGGCATGCTGGCGGGTCGCAGACAGATTTTTGTGCGTCTGATGGAATGCAATCTTGACTGTATCTATTGCGACACTGACTTTGAAAAGTCAGATATTTGCCGGCTGGAATCCAAACCGGGCTCAGGTACGTTTGTTAACCTCCCGCAGCCGTTGCCGTTGCCTAAAATATCCGCCATATTTGAAGATTGGAAAGTGCAATTACCGGGGGCACATCATTCGGTAAGTTTTACGGGCGGCGAACCGCTTCTTTATGCGGATGCCCTTGCAGAGTGGTTTCCTGAAATCAGGAAATCTCTGCCGATCCACCTTGAAACAAACGGCACCATGCACCTTGCTCTTCAGCGGGTTAAGCAGCACCTTGATTATATCAGCATGGACATGAAACTCCCTTCAACCGCCGGCTGTACGGAGCAGTTATGGGACCTGCACGCCCTGTTTCTTCAAGAGGCGTACGGCAGTAACGTTTCGGTAAAAGTTGTGGTGGGTGAAACGACGTCTGACAGTGAAATCCGGCAGGTATGCGATGTGATTTCTTCGGTTGATACGGCACTGCCTCTGTTTTTGCAGCCCTTGTCTCTGCCTGACGGAAGCGTCGGCATTGCTGCTGCAAAGGTTCTGCATCTTCAGGAACTGGCATCATCACGCCTGCCCGACGTACGGGTAATTCCTCAAATGCATAAGCTATTGGGCGCGCTTTGATTATTGAAACCATTACACTGGATTCAGCCCTCTGTATTACGCTGCTCGATCAAACCCGGCACTATTTCGGCGGCTACTTTCATGTAAAAGTGCTCGCATATTGCGATATTCCGCTGGAGCAGAGCTATTTTGATAATGCCGCCGACTATAGTGATGCCGTAAAAAAAATGGGGACGTCGGTCAGATTTGAACGGGTTCTGGAAAAAATGGCTGTGCCGGAATCCGGAATAGAATCAGTCCGCACTCTGTTGACACAAGCCTTTCATGAAACAACCAGAGCCTATCTGTCAACTCCTGATTTTCCCTCCCGTTTTGTCCGGAGCGAGTATCAGAAGCGTGGGAAAACCCCCTTTCAAATCCGAAGTCCAAGAGCGTAATGTGTCATTATCCGTTGCTACTATTGATAAACTTGCCTTTGGTGGCAATGGTGTCTGCCGGATTGACGGCAAAGTCTGTTTTGTACCCCTCAGCTGCCCCGGTGATGTGGTCTCTCTTCGGATATCAGCCCAGAAAAAATCGTACTGCACGGCATCAATAGCCGAAATCATAAAACCTTCTCCTTCGAGAACCGTTCCGGGATGTTCAATCTTTGGCGCATGTGGTGGGTGCAACTGGCAGCATATCAGCTATCCTGCCCAGCTTGAACACAAACGGCTGATTCTGGCTGAAACCCTCTGGCGAGGAGCTCGAGTTCCTGGCGACCTGATTGAAGATGTTGTGCCCGCATCGTCGCAGTATGGCTACCGAAGTCGTCTTCAGTTCAAGGTTTCTGTTCAAAAAGGAACGCTCTGCATCGGTTTTTACCGTCAGGGTTCACATCAGGTCGTCGACGCGGGAGACGGCTGTCCCGTAGCTGCGCCCGTGATCAACCAGGCGCTGCAGAGTTTCAGAGCCGTACTCCAGTCATACCCGGATGTTGAGTCGATCTCCCAGATCAGTATTGATGCCGGTGACAGGGGAGTGGTTGTCATCATACATCATAACGGAAGAGTTACTTCGAAGGTCAGAGACTATTTTATTGATCGGGCTGGTTGTTTTGGACCATGCACGGGACTTTATCTTAAAGCGGAAAATCAGTTGTACGGTGAGAAAGTATGGGGCAGTTCCGAGATATCCTATCAAATGACCCCGGCGGATCCTTGTCAGCAGCCGGTCGTGCTAACCTACCTCCCCGGTGGATTTGCGCAGGTGAATCAGCAGCAAAACAGATCCATGCTCTCCGTCATCAAGCGTCTTGGAGCTTTTACATCTACTGAGCTGCTTCTGGACCTGTATTGCGGTAACGGTAATTTTTCAATTCCTCTGGCTGCCGAAGTTGCCTCAGTGGTCGGAATTGAGGGTAATGCCGATTCAATTCAGGCTGCGGAGCATAATCGTGAGCTCAACAAGGTTGCAAATGCCCGTTTTTTTTGTGATGATGTTTCCTCCGGTGTACGTCGTCTTGTTGACCAGGGGATACGGTTTGATGCCGTTTTACTGGATCCGCCCCGCGCCGGAGCCGGAGAAGCCGTTTCAGATATTGTTCGTCTGACACCGGATAAAATCGTCTATGTTTCCTGTGATCCCAGCACACTTGCGCGCGATTGCGGATTGTTGTCCGGTTTCGGTTACAGCGTTGTCACGTCTGTTCCGATTGATATGTTTCCCCAGACCTTTCATATTGAAAGTGTAACGTTGCTATGCAGATAGAAAGGTGCCGTTATGAGTTTTATTAGTCGTTGGTTTGCAAAGTCCCCGTCCGATTTGTTGACCAAGGGTGACAGGTATATGGAATCAGACAGTTTTTTTGATGCCAGAACGTGCTATGAAGATGGTTTAAGGCTCTGTTCCGCTGACGACGCCGCTTTGAAAACTGTTCTTTCAGAGCGGATTGATACAGCCAATCGGGGGCTGGCCGAACGCAATCTTTTTGAAGCTGAATGTGCGTATTCGCGTGGGGATGTCGACAAGGCGATAGATCATCTTGAGCTTGTAATAACGCTGACATATGATCCGGCCTTACGGGAAAAGGCGGAAACTCTGCTTCTCGAATTTTCACCGCCGGAGAGTGATCATGGTGGGCAGATCAGCGTCTCATCATGTGCATCGTGTGCCGGTTCCTCTGCGAGTGAATCTGCTGACAGCGTGCATCCGGATGATTCTTTGCCCCTGCGTGAGTATTATGAGCTACTTATCCAACAATTGCCGGCTGATCAGTATCGGCGTTATGCCGGATTAGGAGAGGATTTTGCATATGCGTACATCGCTGCCAGCCGTGATGAGCACCGCGAAGCGTTATCCGGCTTTGAAAATTGTTCAGATACGGTGCCGCATGATATCTGCTCCTATGAAAAAGGGAAAGTGCTGCACCGGCTTGGAAATGATCTTGAGGCAGTACAACATCTTCGCATGGCGGTCCAGCTGAATCGCACTAATTCGCTTGCCTGGCTTACTCTGGCGCTTGTACTGCGGGAGAGTAAGCGTTTCCAGGATGCTCTGGCGACAATCGAAACAATGGTTGCAGAGCAGATAATGCCTGAACAGGCCCTGTTGCTGCGTGCTGAAATAAGTGAGGCCTCAGGAGATCATGAAAGTGCCGTGAATCAGTATGTCGAGTTGTTGCAGACACCGTATGCACACGCTGCTGCAGAAAATTTGTATGGAGTTCTTATGGAAATCGGTCGCCAGGGTGATGCAGCGGTCATTTATAAAAAATATTTGCATAAGTCCTGTCATTAGTTACATTAGAAAATATGTTCTGCGATTATCCGGCATAAAATGTCTTCGATAACCCACATGACCAGTTTGATCGGGGTTACGGTTATCCATCGTTTCATTTTCAGCAGGTACGGCTGCGACTATAGGGGGGGCTATGAATAAATCAGAACTTATTGAACAGTTGGCTGTGAAAAAAGATTTACCGGTCAAGCGGGCAGAAGAGCTTGTCAATCTGATATTCTCTTCTATGGGCGAAGCTATGGTACAGGGTGAGCGTATTGAAATCCGTGGCCTGGGTAGTTTTGTTATCAAAGAGTATGGAACGTACACCGGCCGAAATCCAAAAACAGGCGAGCCAATCAAGGTAAGCCCGAAAAGGCTGCCTTTTTTCAAGGTCGGTAAAGAGTTGAAAGAAATGGTGCTCGGGTAATCAACCTATGATGGCACGTATTCCGTTTTTACAATCATGCTGTTGGGACGTCATGTGATCAATTTTATTGTTGCGTTCATAGTCGTGTGCCTGTTTCCGGTCTGGGCGGATGCTAGTCCGGGGGTCTCCGGTTCAAGTGGACTGATAAATGTTTCTTCTGCTGAAACGCTCGACGCCGGCAATCTCTGTGTCGGCGTCTGGTCGTGCTATGGCGAAAACAAGAGCTTTTCACAAAAGAGTTCTCTGGTTATGCCGGTTACGATTACCATGGGTATTGGAACTTTCTGGGAGGTTTATGGTGCGTATCCCAACATTCTCTTCAATGGAGATGAAGATGTTTCAGGCAGGGGAACGCTGGATATAGGGACGAAATTACGCTTTTTAGGCGGCCGCTCTTCTGATTTCAAGGTGGCTGTCGACCTGCTGGCGCAGCGTCATGTTTCTGAGAGCAGAAAAATAGATGGAGTGACCGATTATTCTGCCAAGCTGGTTACTTCCTACAATAGTAGTGATTTCGGAATGCATGTTACTGCCGGCTATCTGAAACCTGGAGCGGTTTCCGGGGTCAATCTGGAATCTGAATATATTTTCGGGGCCGGTGTTGAGTACATGGTCATGCCGCGTTTAAAGCTGCTCGGTGAAATCACCGCCGGCACCAATCGATACTATGTCGAAGATCACAGGGATTGGGCTGCTCCCCGCATCCTTTCCGACTACACTGCCGAAGCTTCTGTCGGCGCCCAGTATTACATCTCTCCCCATCTTACCCTGAATACGTCGTTTGGGACCGGATTAGGTCCCAATGACGCGGATATTAAATTCCTCTTTGGCATCAGCTCCTGCCAGGGGGTTGGTACATATGTCAAGCCGATCCCATCGGTCGGCCGTCGTTCTGCGGCAAAGGATAAGACAAAAGAAGCTCTAAAGCCGTTGAAAATTATTCCGATTTCAAGTCTGTTGCTTAAAGCGTCAGCCCCCCAATCGACGCCGGTCAGCAAGCTCGAGGTTGAACTTGATGCCGATAAAGAAGAAGTCCTGATTAAACCATATGGACAGATCGTCATAGCTCCGCAGCAGGCTTCCTCAAACCTCACTTCTCCCGTGATCCCTGTGGAAATCCCGTTGAAAGCGCGTGAAGAGGAGATTTCCCTACATTCTCTTGATACTGAAGTTCGTGAAGCAAGTGCGATTGATTATACAAAAAATAGAATCATCGGGGTAACGCCGTTATTCGGTGTTGATGTCAAAGGATCTCCGGTTTCGCTTCCCCCGGCCAATGCTCTTCCGGAACGGATGTCTGTCTACAGAAAATTCCGGTTGCCCGATGTAACATTCGATCTCGATCAGTGGTCTCTCTCAAGCAGCGGTAAAAAAATGCTTTCCGAGGTGGCGGAGCAGATCAGGAAAGATAAGAAGTGGCTCTATATTAAAATAGACGGTCATACTGATGGCATCGGTTCAGTAGCGTATAATATGGACCTGTCGTTAAAGCGGGCAATAGCAGCAGCTTCTTACATAATAAGCCATGAAGGAGTTGACCCCTCAAAGGTTTTCATCAAGGGATTCGGCAAGTCATCACCCATGGCCGAAAACAACACTGCTGCCGGACGTCGCGACAACCGCCGCACTGAACTTCTGTTTCTTGTTTCCAAGGAAGTGAAGTAATATGAGATTAGTCAACATATCGATGTTAATCATTTCGGTGCTTGCCATTGCCCTCCTGTCCGGGCATGCGACGGCAGATGAACTTAATCCGGATACGTCTGAAACATTGGCTGTGGTACCGGTCAAGAACGGAAAAGTAGATAAAAGCGTGTATCGTCAGTTTGATCGACTCATTCCAGATTTGAAAAAAATTCCAAAAAGCAGGATCCTCAAGCTTGAGTGTCGTTATTCCGGACAACCCGGCCGGGAACAGGATATTGATAAAGCGTATAACCTTGCCGCTCATATACAGAAATATTTGCTGATACACCATAAGCTTGATCTTGATATGTGGATTGCAATCGACATTACGCCAGAATCCGCAAAGACATCTCCTGTGCTGACGCTTGCGGTTGTTCCAGACGATATCAAGAAGCTTGAAGCTGTACTGATTGTCCCCCCCAAAAAATGAACAAAAATGTTACGTAAAGGAGACAGTTATGATACGTAGTCTCGTTTTGATGTTGTTTATTGCTACGCTGCTTACCGGTTGTTCTGCGGTCAAGCTGGTTCCCGAACAGGCAGGTAACGGTCGTGTAAATGCAGCCGATAATTCCCAAACCATCATAACGAACGGCGTCGAGGTGACGGCACGGCTTGATGAAACGGCAATCAATTCGTACAATCTTGACAGCACGGTTACGGCGTTTCACATTGCTATTAGAAATACCACTGATAAAGAAATTTCTTTTGGCGACGATTCGTATGTGCTTGTAGATGAAAGCGGCCTGCAGTACTCATTACTTACTCCCGAAAATGTTCGGTCTATGCTTAAAAAAGATTCCTATTATTTGATCCCCTATCCGTATGTAGGTTTTTATTATCTCGAAGATTATGAAAAAACAAACGCTTACAACCGTTTAAATTCGCCTCTGCCCTATTATTATGAACTTTACCCCCAGGATATTTTTACAATGGCTTTGCAGGCGACTACTATTATTCCCGGGATGAAAGTCGAAGGATTGACCTATTTTAAAATTGACCCCGCTGCTCATCAACAGATTAAACTGCTGATATTTCACAAGGGTGCTTCAAAATCCTCTCCCCCAGACTTTTATTTTCCCTTCAAGGTCGTTAAATAACCAAATAAGCAGGTAACTGATGCACCTCCTCTTGCTAATGTGCATGGGGGAAGAATGCGTCGTTGCAATCAAGGAATCCGGAATGAGTGATTATTGTGCCGCCATTGATTTCGGGACAAATACTGCCCGTTTACTCATTGCCATGCGTTCGTCTGCCGGAATCGTTCCTGTCCTGGTAGAACGCGAAGTCGTGCGTCTCGGCGGTGGTTTTACCGATGAGTATGGTTTGTCTGTTGAGGCCCGTGAACGCGGATTGGCTTGTCTGCACAGATTCTCAAAAATTATCTCAAGCTATGGGGTGAGACAGGTTCGGGCATCTGCAACAAGTGCGGTACGAGACGCCGTTAATGGAGGTGCATTCGTTGACAAAGTTTTTCAGGATACCGGAATCAATCTTGTTGTCATCGACGGAGACGTAGAGGCGCGTCTCACGCTCAAGGGAGTCTTGTCTGGACTTGATTCTGAAAGCGGTACACTGGTGGTGCTTGATGTAGGGGGAGGGAGTACCGAGTTCACGGTGTCATCTCACGGTTCTCCAGTTTTCATCAAAAGCATGCCGATCGGCGTAGTACGACTTACGGAAGGCTTCCATACGAGTATCGAAATGGTAGAGCGTGTACAGACCGTGATCGAGCAGCTTGAGCGCGATCTCTCCTCGGCAGGAATTAATGTTTCGGGCGATTCCGAGCTGGTCGGAACGGCCGGCACGGCGACAACCCTTGCAGCAATCAAGTTGGAGATGGTTGATTACGACTATCGTAAGGTTAACAATTTTACGGTGAGCAGGGCAGATATCGCCGAAATCTTTCAGCGATTGTCACTGCTGACACCTCAGGAACGGCTATCAATACATGGGGTTGAAAAAGGACGTGAGGATCTGATTATTGCCGGCATGATAATCATTACTTCAGTTATGGATACGTTCGGCTTTAATCGTTTGAAGGTGAGTGATTTTGGTCTGCTGGAAGGCTTGGCGCTCTCCGGAAGTGAATCAGGTGAATCGGCTTGAAGATGATACCGGTCGGCGGTAGTATCAAATACACGGACATCGGGAGGCGGGATGCTTGACAGGCGGGGTTGTGGCGTGCTGCTGCATCCCACATCTTTACCGGGACCGGGTGGTATCGGCACAATGGGAACGGACGCCCGTCGTTTTATCGACCTGCTGGCGGCCATGGGCATGTCGTATTGGCAGGTTCTGCCGCTCACGCCGCCTGCGTGCGGTAACTCTCCCTATTCAGCCTTTTCGGCTTTTGCGGGCAACCCGCTGCTGATTGATCTTGATCAAATGGTTGTTGATGGCGATTTTGCCGAGATGCATTACGAAGACAATCCGAATGATGGCTCTGTCGATTTTGCAGCGGTTTCTGAAAAGAAATTGAAGTTGCTGCAGAGAGCGGGGGACGGATTTTTAACGGACGATGCTGCGCCGGGTAAACAGGATTTCTGGAATTTCTGCAACACGACCCCCTGGCTTCATGATTATGCGCTTTTTATGTCGCTGAAACATCGCTACAAGGGACGCTCCTGGGAAAAATGGCCGGCTGAGCTGGCGCTTCTGACGCCGGAAATGTATGAAAAAACTTCCATTGAACTGGGCGCTGAGATCGGCGTCCAGAAATATATTCAGTGGCACTTTTTCAGGCAGTGGCGGAGCTTGCGAACGTATGCAGCCGGCAAAGGAATCGCGATTATCGGTGATATCCCGATTTTTGTCGGCTACGATTCCGCCGATGTGTGGAGCGGTCGTGAACTGTTTCTTCTTGATTCGAAGGGTAAGCCGACGGTTGTTGCCGGAGTGCCTCCCGATTATTTCAGCGCAACAGGGCAGCTGTGGGGAAATCCTCTGTATGACTGGGAAATGATGGGGCATCAGAAGTACGCGTGGTGGATCGGGCGGTTTCAGGCCATGCTTGAGCTCTTCGACATCATCCGTGTCGATCATTTCCGGGGGTTTGAAGCTGCCTGGCATGTCCCTGCAGGTGAAAAAACAGCGATCAACGGAACCTGGGTCAAAGCTCCTGGAACGGTTCTGTTTGATGCGGTATCAGCCTCCCTCGGAAATGTACCGGTCATTGCCGAAGACCTTGGAATTATAACGCCGGAAGTCGTGGCTCTTCGCGAGCGCTATGACTTTCCCGGAATGAAAATAGTGCAGTTTGCCTTTGATTCAGGGCCTTCAAATCCATACCTGCCACATAATCATCAAAAAAAATCCGTTGTCTACACCGGAACCCATGATAATGATACCACTGCCGGTTGGTATGGTTCGCTTTCCGATGCCCAGCGCAAACGGGTGAGTTACTATGTGGGGGGAAGGGGGGATGACACGGTAGAGTGTCTTCTTCGTACGGTGCTTATGTCAGTTGCCAATACCGCAATTATACCCCTTCAGGATCTGATCCGGCTGGGAAGTGAGGCGCGCATGAATGTTCCGGGCACGGCATTCGGTAATTGGGGGTGGCGATTTACCTGGGACATGGTATCTTGTGATCTTGCCGGTCATGTTCGGGAGCAGGTCGAATGCTATGGCAGGTGTAAACCGGAGAGTTAGTAAATTTCTTGACAATCCATGCATATTCTTTATACTGACTTGCTTAAATTTATAGTCGCTCTGATCTGCGGATGGTGCATGTGAAACTTATAGTAGACCACATCAAAGATACGCCCATTGCAATCCATATCGACGAACCCGTTGGTACGTTTCCGCTTCTTGCGGGCATGCAGAATGACACGGGCTGTTGCATTGCCGGTAATATAGAAGGGGACATTACTGCCGTTCGTGAGTATGACAACATACGGGTTACCGGACGGGTATCGGCTCCTCTGGCACTTTCCTGTTCCCGGTGTCTCGCGGATTATACTTCGTTTATAGACACCAGCTTTACAATATTCTTTCGGAAGGAGAGCACATTCACACCCTCCGCCGAAGATGAACTTGAGCTTGGCGAAATGGATCTGCTTTCTTCTTCGTACTCCGGCGATGAAATTGATTTAACTCATGAGATTGAAGAGCAGATTGCGATGGAGATTCCGTTAAAGCCTCTCTGCAGCGAAGAGTGCAAGGGATTGTGCCACGTGTGCGGCATCGATTTGAACACATCCAGCTGCTCATGCAGCAAAGAACCTGCCAGTCTTACATTCAGCGCGCTGAAGGATTTTAAAGTAACCAAAAAATAGAGCGGTGGCACGAGAACGTGTATCACCAGAAAAAGGAGAAACACCATGGCTGTACCCAAGAAAAAAACATCCAAATCCCGCAAAAATATGAGAAGGGCCCATGACTTTTTAACGACCCCGTCATTGTCCGTCTGCCCGCAATGCAAAGCAGCAAAACTGCCGCATCGTACATGTCTTGCCTGTGGTACGTACAAGGGTAAAGAGGTTATCGACCTTTCCTCCGCGCAAGCATAGAGAGTTGACTCTGTGCCAGTTCCGAAACAGATGAGAGTTGCCGTTGATGCAATGGGCGGCGACAATGCGCCTGTTGTCGAAGTTGAAGGTGCTGTAGCTGCCTGTCGTGAATTCGGGTTGTCGGTGACACTTGTTGGCGACCGTCTGCGTTTGGAGGCAGAGCTCGCCAGACACGCGGTCAGCGGGCTTGATATTGACATCTTTCACGCGAGTGAAGTCGTCGGTATGCATGATTCCGCTTCAGATGCGGTCCGGAAGAAGCGTGACTCTTCCGTACGCAAGGCATTCGAGCTTGTCAAGGACGGCAAAGCGTGTGCGGCGGTAAGCGCCGGAAACTCCGGTGCGACCATGGCGTCCGGCATGTTTGTTCTGAAACGGATAAAAGGGATCGAGCGTCCGGCGATTGCCCAGCTGTTTCCCACCCTTAAAGGTCAGACGCTGGTTCTGGATGTAGGCGGCAACGTAGATTGCAAGCCGCTCCACCTCGTCCAGTTTGCCATTATGGGGGAAGTCTATGCCCGTTATGCCATGGGAGTGCCCTCGCCGAGAGTAGGCCTCCTTTCCAATGGCGAAGAGGATTCAAAGGGGAATGAACTGACCAGGGAAACGAACGCCGTCCTGCGCAAGACATCCCTTGACTATTGCGGATACATTGAGGGTCGGGATATTTTCGCCGGTGCTGTTGACGTAGTCGTTTGTGACGGCTTTGTAGGAAATATTGTCCTGAAACTTTCCGAGGGGCTGGCGGATGCCGCCGGCAGAATGCTGAAACGGGAGATCGTCAAGAGTTGGATCTCCAAGATCGGCTATCTGTTTGTGCGTGGTGCATTCGGCCGTTTCAAGAAGATCGTCGACTATGCCGAATACGGTGGCGCGCCACTACTGGGAATCAACGGTGTCGGCATGATCTGTCATGGCGGCTCCAACGTCAAGGCGATTAAAAACGCGATACGGTTTGCTCACGAGTATGCCAAAAGCGGCGTGTCGGAGCATGTCGCCGAAAAATTATCTGAAAACCATTCGGTCTTGATACGAAGTGGTAGCATGCCTCCCACCACTGCATGAGTAATGGAGATTCAATCGTGAATGTCAGAATAACCGGAACCGGCTCTGCATTGCCCGGTAAAATTCTCACCAATGCCGAGCTTGAAACGTTGGTCGATACAAGTGATGAGTGGATTACGACAAGAACCGGCATTAAAGAGCGGCGTATTGCCGTTGAGGGCGAGTATACGTCAACCTTTGCCGCCGAGGCCGGCCGCCGTGCCCTGGCAATGGCCGGGGTCGAGCCTGAAGAGCTCGATCTGATCATACTTGGCACCGTTACTCCCGATTTCCCTTTTCCGTCAACCGCCTGCATCGTTCAGGACCTGCTCGGGGCCAAAAACGCAACCGCTTTTGACCTTTCCGCGGCGTGTTCCGGTTTTATCTTTGGGTTATCAATCGCCGAAAAATATCTTCGTTCCGGTTCTGCGCGCAAGATACTGGTGATAGGATCTGAAATATTGTCACGCATTGTTGACTGGAAGGACCGCAACACCTGCGTTCTGTTCGGTGACGGGGCGGGAGCGGCTGTACTCGAAGCGTCCGAAGGTGAACATTCTCTTCTTTCAACCCACACGTTCAGTAACGGCACATACTGGAATCTGCTTTACCAGCCGGGGAGCGGCAGTCGGAATCCGGC
>JBAVTM010000282.1:0-10014 GCA_049696195.1 Desulfuromonadaceae bacterium
CCCCTCCCGATACAGCTTGAATTCATCGGGCAGAGGTTCCTTAACCTTTACAATCAGCTCGGCCCGGCGAAACAGATCCTGACGGGAGACCACCGTTGCGCCGCTCTGCCGGTAGTTGTCGTCGGTGAAGCGGCTTCCGCTGCCGGCGCCGCTCTCCACAAGCACCTCATGGCCGGCTCTTGTCAGTTCAGCGACACCGGCCGGAGTGACGGCGACCCGGTACTCCTCTTTTTTGACCTCTTTCGGAACTGCAATGATCATCGATTTCGTCCTTGTTCCTGACCGGAATGATCTTCATGAATAATATTCGTCTCGTCAGGAGTGCTGCCGTACTCTGATATTATTCAAAGCAGATCTCATACAGCTATTTATACCACTGCTTTTGGTGTGCACCAGCACGGCATGCCGCATCTGATCACCCTCATCAATATCGGCTGGTCCGCCCGTGTCCCTTTCCTGATTTCAGGCAAACCAAAAGGGCCCACGATTTCTCGTAAGCCCTTGTTTTTGTTGGTGCCCAAAGCCGGAATCGAACCGGCACAGTATTTCCAGCGAGGGATGCAAAGTTTATCTCTGGCAATACATCTTATCATCTGTATTATCAGTAAGTTATACATCTCCTAATTGCCGGGGCTTTCTTATATCCATCTATCAGGAGTTACTTCTACTTAGCTTTTTTTTGCAATTATCATGTCTTTTATTTTGTCGTAAACAGGCTTGGGGACGATCTTCTTTGAAAGAAGTTGGCTCTTATTAGAGAAAGGTCTTCCAGCAATAATCTTCTTTGCATATGCATCACCTATGCTTGGGACAGCTTTTAACTCAGCCTCAGTGGCGCTTCTTCCCGCTATTTTTAGCCCGGTACATGGCACTGCCAGCCTTCTTTCAAATAACGGAGAAACCATTTACACAATTTGTTTTACAGTCTTAAGATTACTTATTGATTGCCGACTTGAGTACTGTACTTGCCTTGAACCCCATGATTTTCCTGGCTTCAAGGGTAAGACTCTCTCCAGTCGAGGGGTTTCTGCCTCTACGAGCTTTTTTGTGTTTAACCTCAAAGTTACCGAACCCGGCTATCTTGATCTTCTCACCTGCCTCAAGAGTTTCCTTCAATAGTGACAGGACCAACTCAAGCAGTTCAAGAGAATCCTTCTTAGAGAAGCCTGTGTTTGTCTGTATGCGTTCAGCTATGTCTACCTTGGTCATAACGTAATTTCCTTATTTGCGAAGTGCTATTATTTTTTATGGCAATCATTACAAGCTGTGGGTCCATTTCCTACTCTGGTATGGCATCCTATACAATTCTTGTGAGCCCATTCTTTTCCAAAACCTTTGATTTTACTGCTGCCTTCCAGTGAATCGTGGCAGGAATTGCATAGTCCTGTGTGCCCTTCATGATCATAAACGACATTATTCTTGAATTTAAGTATCTTGGGTGGGTCCATTGCATAACATGGAATAGTGAGAGCTAAAACTAGTAGCCCTACGCATATCTTTTGCATTGTCTCGTCCCTCCGGTATTGGTAGTAAAAAACATAAAAAAAGCCCACAATTTGGACTCAAATAGTGGGCTACTAATATTTATTGATGTAAGACCATTTCGGTAACCCCTCTATCCAATATATACATTGGACAGGTAGCTTTGCGTCACCCGGTTACCCGAGTTTTGCCAGTTCGATGATTTTTCTTACAATAACAGAATAAATTTTACATGCAACAGTTAATATTTAGTAGCGGTGCGGGCAGGAATGTCGCCGCTTACTTGCGTCAATATCTGCGTCAATGTACTTACAAACTAAAACAGGGACATGCGAGTTGCATGGCCCTGTTCAGTTTAATAAATAATTACAGCTAGTTATTGGTGCCCGAAGCCGGAATCGAACCGGCACAGTATTTCTACCGAGGGATTTTAAGTCCCTTGTGTCTACCAGTTCCACCATTCGGGCGCAATTGCCAGCAGACTGTTTATCAGCAGTTTACCCGTTCTTTAAGCTCTTTACCCGTTTTAAAGAATGGCGTCTTCTTCGACGGGATGCGCACGACTTCGCCGCTTTTCGGGTTTCTCGCTTCGCGCCCGAGGCGCTCGCGAATGGTGAAGCTGCCGAAACCGCGGATCTCCACCTTGTCGCCGGACTTCAGGGCCTCTTCAATCGAGTCGAACACCGTGTTGACGACGATTTCAGACACCTTGACATTCAACACCCCGTGCGACTGAACAACTTTTTCAATGAGCTCACTTTTGGTCATACGTCCCTCCGGCATTTCATAACATTTAGTTATTTCTGTTGTTCAGGCTCTGTTTCAGCAGATCGCCGAATGTTGACGTTGATTCACCCTGCGAACCCATGTACTGCTCGAATTCGGCTTTTTCCGTCGCAACATGCATCGATTTTATCGACAGGGAGATGCGGCGCTCTTTCGGGTCACAGCTCAGCACCACGGCTTCGAGTGTGTCGCCGATGGCCGCAAATTCCTTCGCGGAGGCAACTTTCTCGCGCGACAGCTCGGATACGTGGATCAGACCTTCGATCCCCTCTTCCAGCTCGACAAATACGCCGAAGTCGGTCAGGGAGGTTACCTTGCCGGTCACCAGTGCGCCCGCACGGTATTTGCCGGGGGCAAGGCTCCAAGGATCCGGCTCAAGCTGCTTGATGCCGAGGGAGAGACGCTCATTTTCGACGTCAACCTTGAGAACGACCGCCTGTACCAGGCTTCCCTTCTCGTAGACATCGCCGGGGTGCTTGATCCGCTTCGTCCATGACATGTCCGAGACATGCACCAGGCCGTCGATGCCGTCTTCGATGCCGATAAACATGCCGAAATCGGTCATGTTCTTGATCTGTCCTTCGATCCTGGTGCCGGCGGGATATTTTTCGGCGATCGTCGTCCAGGGATTTTCGGATACCTGCTTGAGTCCCAGGGAAATCTTGCGGTTCCCCATGTCGATGCCGAGGATAACCGTTTCAACTTCATCACCGATGTTGAGAATGTCGGCGGCGCGGCGAACCCGCTTCGTCCAGGACATCTCCGACACGTGGATCAGCCCTTCGATGCCGGGCTCCAGCTCGACGAATGCGCCGTATTCCATCAGGCTGACAACTTTGCCGCGTACGCGCTGGCCGATCGGGAACTTGGCCGGTACGTCAATCCAGGGGTCCGTCAGGGTCTGCTTGATGCCGAGAGAAATCTTCCCCTTGGCCCGGTCGAATTTGAGAACTTTGGCGGTGATCTGCTGACCCGGCTTGAGAACATCGGTCGGCTTGCCGACTCTGCCCCAGGAAAGATCGGAAACATGAAGCAGGCCGTCTACGCCGCCCAGGTCCACGAAGGCGCCATAGTCGGTAACATTCTTGATTGTGCCCTGAACGATCTGCCCTTCCTCAAGCTTTTCAAGGGTAATGTCGCGAATGGCGGCACGCTCCTCCTCGAGGACGGAGCGGCGCGACAGCACGATATTGTCACGGCGCTGGTTGACCTTGATAACCTTGAAAGTCGCTTTCAGGCCTATATAGCTGTCGGAGTCGGATGAAGGACGGATATCAACCTGCGAAGAGGGCAGGAACGCCTGAATCCCGCCGATATCGACGGTAAAGCCGCCGTTTACCTTGCCGGTGATGGTGCCGTCTACGATGCCCCCCTCCTGGCAGGCGTCGCCGATCTTGTCCCATGCGGAAAGGTAATCCGCCTTCTTTTTGGAGAGGACGTACCCTTTCTTCCCGTCCTGACGGGTCATCAGCACGCGGATCTTGTCGCCGACCTGTACCGAGACTTCGCCGTCAGCATTCATAAATTCGGCCAAAGGCACATGCCCTTCCGACTTCAATCCGATATCAACGAGGACCGTATCAACATCCACGCGCACTACAGTTCCCTCTATGATTTTATCCCGTTCGGGACGATCTTTTAGACTCTCAGTGAAAAGCGCTGCAAATTCACTGCTTTGCTGATCGCCGTCGAACTCCTCATTTTCTTCTCCGGCAGCGTCAAGCCTTTTGAAATTCACCATTACACCATACCCCCTGGACGTTTATCGTTCTTCTTTTTTTATTAAGCGTAGCAATGTAGCAATATGAGCTAAATATTTCAATCGCTTTTATTCAATTGCTCAATTTTGTTCATGACTTCATCGATGACCCACTTCGGAGTCGAAGCGCCGGCGGTGACTCCGACCCGCTCGACACCTTCAAACCAGGACGGGTCGATCTCCGCTGCAGTTTCAATCTGATAGGTCCGCGGCTGGAGCTCGGCGCAGACCTCAAACAGCCGGTGGGTATTGGCGCTGTTAAACCCGCCTACCACCAGCATGCAGTCGACCTGGCTGGCCAGCTTTTTGGCCTCCTCCTGACGGACTGCGGTCGCGTCACAGATTGTATTGTAAACGCGAATTTCGCCGCTCCGCTGCAGGCATTCACACACGACGTTTTTAAGATTTTCAAACGACTGGGTCGTCTGGGCGACCACCCCGATCTTCTTCATCCTGGGAAGCTTCCTGGCTTCTTCGCCGGACGCAACGACATAGACCTTCTCGCCGCCGTAGGAAACGATCCCCTGAACTTCGGGATGCTCCGCATCGCCGACAACGACGACGCCATATTCCGCCTCCGACAGGCTCTTCACATAATCCTGGGCCTTTTTGACAAACGGGCAGGTCGCATCCACAATGTCGAGGTTCTTCTGCTGCGCCTCGCTGATCGCTTCCATTTTAACGCCATGGGAACGGATAATGATCGTTCCGCTGTCAAGCCCTTCCAGGGAATCAAGAGCGCGGATCCCCAGCTCTTCAAGCTTGCCGACAACCTGGGGCGAATGGATGATCGGCCCGAGTGTGTAGGTGTTCTGATCCTTGCCGGCCGCCTCAAAAGCCAGCTGCGTCGCACGCTTCACCCCGAAGCAGAATCCGGCCTGTTTTGCAAGAATAACTTTCATGGCGAAGATTCCGTCCCCTCTATTTTTTCGCGACACATCTCAATCATTCCGGCCAGCACCTCGTCAATGGAAAGCCGGGATGAATCGATCAGCACCGCATCGTCCGCCTGCCTGAGCGGCGCGATATCCCGCTCGGAGTCCTGCCGATCGCGGCTGGCAACATCGGCAATCGTCTCGGCAAGCGTAACCGGCTCCCCCTTGAGGGTCAATTCTTCACAGCGCCTTCTGGCGCGCTCTTCCACGGTAGCGCTCAGATAAAATTTCATTTCGGCATCGGGGAACACCACCGTGCCGATATCGCGCCCTTCGAGAACAACGCCGCCTCTGCGCCCCATCTGCTGCTGTGACTTCAGCAGGGCATCCCGCACCGGCTTCAGGGTTGAGGTGCGGGAGGTCAGGAGCGACATTTCCGGAGTGCGAATCTGGTCCGTGACATCGATGCCGTTGGCGCGTACGGTCTGCCGGCCCGAGTCCTGCTCGAGGCGGATGTCAAGATCCCGGCAGAACCGTTCGACCGCCGCAGGATCACCGAGATCGACGCCGGCACGGTGGAGCAGCAGGGAGACCGCCCGGTACATCGCCCCGGTATCGATCTGGAGGTAGCCGAGCCGCTCCGCCAGCAGACGGGCGAGGGTGCTTTTACCGGCGCCGGAGGGGCCGTCGATTGCGATGATGATGCCGTCCGGTCGTGATGGCATGATTATTTCGAGGCAACTTTTTCCAGCAGCGGGAAAAAGGTGGGAAATGATGTGGCGACACAGGCGATGTCCGTCACGGTGATCGCGCCGGTAGCGACCAGGGCGGCAACCGACATGGACATGGCGATGCGGTGGTCTCCGGAGCTGTCAACGGTCCCGCCGAGAAGCCGGTCCGAGCCGGTAATATCCATGCCGTCCTCGGTTTCGACCACCGTGATCCCCAGCTTCCCGAGATTGACGGCCATGGCGGTTATCCGGTCGGTCTCCTTGACCCGCAGCTCCCTGGCGTCCCTGACCGTGGTAACCCCTTCCGCCCGGGCCGCGGCGATGCAGACCGCCGGGAATTCATCGATGGCGCGGGGAACGACGCTGCCGGCAATCGCGATCCCTTTGAGGCGGGAGGAGCGGACGAGGATGTCCGCGACCGGCTCACCGGAAACGTCCCGCTGGTCCAGCAGCCGGATATCCCCCCCCATGGCCTGCAGGATGTCGATCACGCCGGTACGGGAAGGGTTGACGCCGACGTTTTTTATCAGCAGTTCGGAGTGCGGCGTAATCAGGGCGGCCACGATGAAAAAGGCGGCCGACGAGATATCTCCCGGCACGGTCACGTCCCGGGCGGTCAGCTCGGTTCCGCCGCGGACCGTCACCCCGCTGTCGTGCCTGACCAGCGACGCGCCGAACAGACCGAACATCCGCTCCGAGTGGTCCCGCGACAGGCTCGGTTCGGTGACGGTCGTCTCGCCGTCGGCGTAGAGTCCGGCCAGCATGATCGAGGACTTGATCTGGGCGCTTGACACCGGAGAGTGGTAGTCGATCCCCTTCAGCGAGCCGCCGCTGATGGCCAGCGGCGCCAGCGTTCCGCCGCTGCGGCCGGAAATGCGGGCTCCCATGCGGGAAAGGGGCTCGACAACACGCTTCATCGGGCGCTTGCGCAGGTATTGATCGCCGGTCACGACCGAAAAGAACGACTGGCCGGAGAGGAGGCCGGTTATCAGCCTGATCGTCGTGCCGGAGTTGCCGCAGTCCAGAACGTCGCCCGGCTCTTTCAGCCCGTGCAGTCCGCGCCCGGTGATCCGGATCGTTTCGCCGTCGTCATCGATGTCAACCCCCATCGCGCGAAAGGCGTGCATGGTGGAGAGGTTGTCCTCGCCGCGGAGAAAACCGCGGACCGTCGTGACGCCGTTGGCTATCGCCCCGAGCATGATGGAGCGGTGGGAGATTGATTTGTCGCCGGGAACGGTGATTTCCCCCCTGACTGATGCTGCCGGTTGTATGGTTATCGTAGTCACTTTGGTTCTCCGGATGATGGTCGTAATCAGACGATGCCGTCGCGAAACTGTTTTGCGGTGGTGAAGAAGTTGCTCAACCCTGCGCCGTCTCCCGCCTCGATGCGCCGCCTGAGTTCGGCCATGCTGGCCGAAAATCCGTCGATGCTCTGCAGGAGTGCACTCCGGTTCATCAGGGCGATGTCGCGCCACATGGCGGGATCGGAGGAGGCGATACGGGTGAAGTCGCGAAAGCCGCCGGCTGTATAGGAGAGGACATTTTCCCCCTCGACATCCGCCGTCCCCACGGCATGCACCAAGGCATAGGCCGCCATATGAGGCAGGTGCGAAATTTCGGCGAAGATGCGGTCATGGTGCCCCGGCTCCATGTAGCAGACATCGGCCCCGGCAAGCCGCCATAAGCGGGAAACCAGTTCCAGGGCCGCAGCGTCGGTTCGTTCCGTCGGCGTCAGGATGCATCGCCTGCCACGGTAGAGGGTGGCGAATGAGGCGGCAGCGCCGGTGTGCTCGGTGCCGGCAATGGGGTGCCCACCCACGAAGAAACAGCCGGCCGGCATGAGCGCCTCGCACTCGCTGACGATCGCCGTCTTGACGCTGCCGCCGTCGGTAACGATGCAGCCGGGTGTCAGCGCCGGGGCGATCCCGGCCACCACGCCGGGGATGGCACAGACCGGCACGGAGATGAACACCACATCGGCGTCCCGTACCCCGCTGGCCGGATCCTGGGTTATCTCGTCGCATATCCCCAGGGAGAGCGCCTCCTCCAGGTTTGGACGGGACCTGCCGATGCCGACGACACTCCCCACGGCCCCGGCCTCGCGCAGGGCGCGCACAAGAGAACCGCCGATCAGGCCCACGCCGATAATGGCCAGACGTTCTATCATCACGCTCATCCGATCCCCTCCTACATCGACCGCGGATAGGATCCGAGGACCTTGAGGAACTGGCAGCACCCCTTGAGTTCCTCCAGAGCTTCGGAAACTTCGGGATCGGAGACATGGCCGAAAAGATCAAGGAAGAAGATGTATTCCCACGCCTTGCTCTTGTACGGGCGCGATTCGATCTTTGTAAGGTTGATGCCCCGCTTGGCAAAGGGCTCCAGCATACGGCAGAGGATGCCGGGCTCATCCTTGACCGAGAAGAGCACCGAGGTTTTGTCATTCCCCGAGCGGTCACACCCCTTGCGGGAGACCACCAGAAAACGGGTAAAATTGTTGACCTGGTCCTCGATCCTGCTCCTGACAACCTTGAGGTCGTAGAGCGATGCCGCCAGTTCGCTGGCTATGGCAGCCGAGGTATAATCCTCACTGGCGATCTGGGCCGCGACCGCGGTAGAGGCCACGTCAACCAGCGGAATGCCGGGCAGATTTTCATCGAGCCACTGACGACACTGGGCAATCGGCTGTGCATGGGAGTAGACCTTCTTGATGTCCTCCATCCGGCCGGTACGGGACAACAGGTCGTGATGCACCTCCAGAAGGATCTCTGCGGTGATTTGCAGCTTGCTTTCCACAAACATGTCGAGGGTGTGGGAGATGACCCCTTCCGTCGAGTTCTCAACCGGCACGATGCCGTACAGCGCCCTCCCCTTTTCGACCTCTTCAAAAACCGCCGGGATCGATTTCATCGGGACCAGCTCGGCCGAAAGTCCGAACTGCTGCATCGTCGCCAGATGGCTGAACGTCGCCTTGGGCCCCAGGAACGCGACCTTCATCGGAGATTCCAGCGCCAGGCAGGCCGAAATGATTTCGCGGTAGATGCTTTTCAGGGCATCATTCGGGAACGGGCCGGGGTTCTGGCTGAGCAGCCGCTCATAGATCTGGCGCTCGCGCCCCGGAACGTGAAAATCAAGATTATTACCCGACTTGAGTCGGCCGACGGCAAGAACGACCTTGGACCGCTCATTCAAGAGGTCAAGGATGGCATCATCAATACTGTCGATACGTGAACGAAGGTCCTGAATGGTGATTGCATTATTCTGCAAGGGAAACCGCCTGGTGGGTAGCCGTAGTAAAAAGCTAAAAAGGATTGTTAATGTAAAACAAGGACTGATAAAAAGCAACCGCTTTTAGTAAGTTAGAAGTTATTGCCTGCGTTATTGTGCAGAAAACAGCTTCGTTACCACACGTATCCCGTTTATCGGGGTCAGGACTGCCGGCACTTCAGTCGTGAAGATCACTCCATGCAAACTTTGCCAGCCAGCCGTCAAAAACGGCGACCTTCTCCGGGCCGAACGGGAACAGCTTCATTCTCACCTGCTCAGCGGTTCTGCGCCGATCCAGCCTCCCCGGTTTCTTGGAATAGAACAGATCGGCAAAACAGATGATCTGCTCGGAGAGTGACTGCGGACACATATCCCGATGCGGAAGCGGCAGTCCCTGGCGGACAATGTCGCCGCATGTCAGACCGACGCCGGTATGGCGTTCACACACCAGCCCGTGAAGCGGGTACCCTTCCCCTTCCAGGATGGCACGCCCGAGAACGCCGTGCATGATGTACGGATGCGTGCCGTACAGCCCGAGTTCGGGAGCGTGCACCTGGCAGACGCCGATGTCGTGCAGCAGTGCCGCCTCCTCGATAAAGGTGCGGTCATCCTCCCCTACCGCCATGCGGCCGGCAATCTCCAGCGCAAGGTCTGCAACATGCCGGCTGTGTTCAAGAACAATTCCGAACGCTTCACCCTCAAGATAACCTGCCAACAGTTTCGTTGCCCACATGCAGCAGACTCCAGTTCATTCTTTTCAACGGCCTGTCCGGCTCGCCCGCACTCTGCGCCTAAAATCCGGCAGCCCCTGATAACCATCTGTTTTGGCTTAATTTATAGCTGCTTTTTATTATGCTTTGGTACACCCAGGAAGTCAAGGGAAGCGGATCGCAATCCTGTACTTACGGCTTTACATTGGCGTGTGCGCCATGCTAGCCTTAATGAAAATCGGTCCTGTGACGGTCACCGCCCTGTCTGTCCCTGATAAACAGGATAGTGTGTCAGCCGTCATGGAGCCCCATGGAGCTCTTTATGAAACGAAAAGCAATCGCCCTCCTCTCCGGAGGACTCGACTCCACTCTGGCCGTCAAGATGATGCTTGACCTTGGCATCG
>JBAVTM010000283.1:0-4854 GCA_049696195.1 Desulfuromonadaceae bacterium
GTGCGGCAGCAGCACCAGAATCCGATCCGGCTTTACCTTCATCCGCTGAGACGTCACCAGGCTGTTGTTCATCGCGATAAAAGACTGGCGGATGCGATCCTTGTCGAGCCCGATCACCCTCCCCACAAATTCGATAACCGGCAGTAAGAACTTGATCACCACCAGGCGCATGAAGCGGGTCAGAAAAATATCCTTGCCCAGGGCGGTGGTCAGCACCAGCAGGCCGGTGCCGATTATGGCAACACCCGAAAGCGTCGCCACGACAATGCCGACGATATGGGGCAGATCGGGGTGAATGTTGGCCAGGCCGCGGTTCGGAACCCACCAGGCCAGGAAGATGAGAGCGACGACAATCAGGCAGGTGACCCCCATCAGGGTGACGAAAAGCCGTTTGCGTGGCGGTGTGGTTGCTGTTTCCGGTGGCAATGTCACAATGGTGGCCCCTCGGGTCGGCTGCTGCCCAGCCGGGTCCCCTCGGGGACCGGACAGCCGGCCAGAAAACTGGCGCAGTCAAGGCGCTTCTTGCCGGCAAGCTGAAGCTCCTGCAGGAAAAGGCTCCCCGACCGGCAGGCTACTTCGAACGTGCCTTTTGCCGCCTGCAAAACGGTCCCGGGCTCTCCGGAGCCGTCGCCGACCCGGGTGCGGTAGATTTTCAGGGTCTGATCGCCGACGGTCGTGCAGGCGACCGGCCAGACCGCCAGACCGCGTACCAGGTTGTGGATGGTGCGGGCGTCATCGTGCCAGTTGATAATGCCGTCCTCCTTCTTGAGCATGGGGGCATAACAGCTGTCGGCGTTGTTCTGCGGCTGCGGTACAAGATCGCCCGCCGCGAGCCTGTCGAGCGTTTCGGCCAGCAGATCGGCCCCCATTGTCGCCATGCGGTCATGAAGGGAGAGGATGTCCTCGTCTTCATCCAGCGCGGTTTTCCGGGTCAGCAGCATGTCACCGGTGTCGAGACCGACATCCATCAGCATGGTGGTTACGCCAGTTTCGGCCTCGCCATTGATAATGCACCAGTTGAGCGGCGCGGCGCCACGATAGCGGGGGAGGAGCGAGGCATGGACATTGATGCAGCCGTGCGTCGGGACCTCCAGCAGCCCTTTGGGGAGGATCTGGCCGAAAGCGACGACAACGATAAGGTCCGGCTTAAGCCCGCGGATGATCTCGACAAACTCCGGATTGCGGACTTTGGGCGGCTGGTATACCGGGATGCCGCTTTTTTCGGCCAACTCCTTTACCGGCGGCGGCATCAACTTCTGTCCGCGTCCCTTGGGGCGATCCGGTTGGGTGACAACCGCCACGAGGTTTTCGCCGCGTTCGATCAATCTCTGCAGGGTCGGGCAGGCAAAGTCGGGTGTCCCCATGAAAATGATGCGCCACCCGGTCATCGCCTCTCCTCCGCCGCTTTGCGCGCTTTGCGCTGGAACAGTTCACGCTTGAGCGCCGAGAGGTGATCGACAAACAGGATCCCGTCCAGATGGTCAATCTCATGCTGAAACGCGATCGCCAGCAGATCTTCGGCCTTCCAGGTCTGCTCAACACCTTCGAGGTCGAGCGCCTTGACGATCACGCGGGCATGCCGTCTGACATTGGCGGCATAGTCCGGTACCGAGAGACACCCCTCCTCTTCGTAGACCTCTCCTTCGGCATGGACAATGGTCGGATTGATGGCGACAATCAGATCGGGCGGCTCATTTTTGCCCGATATATCGATAGTAATGACGCGCTGGTGGGCGCCGACCTGGGGTGCTGCCAGACCGATCCCCGGAGCGGCATACATGGTTTCGGCCATGTCCCGGACGAGTTCCCGGAGCGAATCGGTAATAATTGTTATCGGAGCGGATTTTTTTTTCAGCTCGGGGTTCGGGTAGGTGAGAATGGTGCGAATCATCGTGTATCCTTCATTAAAGATATAAAGAGTCATAATACTATTTCAAAACGATAAAATCAATTTTCATCTTGAAGAGCGTCATGGTGTCCATGATTATTTTGTCGATAGTATGGAAAATTTCACCCGGAAAAGCATCTTCTTCATCCACCGGACGGGTCCCGTTTGCGATGATGCACACCGCCGGAGGAGTGGTTCCCGGAAGGTTCCAGATGCCGTTTGCAGCGGCAAAAAAGAGAGCATCCATAATCAACGTACTGTCTCCAATAATCAAGTAGTTAGCCTAAGGTATTGAAATATTGTCAGATGGTGTGTATAATCCCGCCGCACTACAGACAGTACGTAAAGGAAACAGACGTTATGAACATCCTGAAAACATACCTGTTGCTGCCGGGCGCCGTACTCCTTTTAACCGGATTCAGCTGGGGATTCGGCACCGATCCCTGTAAAGAAGCGCTTGAAATCGCAGGAACGCTTGACAGCCGGCGTGATGAGGCTCAGCAGCGTCAGGCGGAGGCAAAAATTATCGCCCGGTGCCCGGATGGAGCCGCCGCCCACTTCGTGGGCGCACTCCAGCAGGAGCGGGTCAGCAACTTTGATGGCGCCATTGAGGAATATCGCCGAACGCTGCAGCAAGCTCCTTCTTTTGCCCGTGCCAGTGGCAATCTGGGGTTGCTCTATGCCCGCAAAGGGATGAATGATGAAGCGTCCGTTGAGCTCGCACGCGGGCTCTCTTCGATCCCCGATCCATATTATCACAAAGCGATGGCAGAAATATTTGCCGCGCAAAAAGTCTATCCGCTGGCGGCCTACCATTACAAAGAGGCGGGGCGGGAGCTGACCGGCGATGCTTCCATTTTTGTCGGTCTGGCCGAAATCTACACCGCTTCAAGCCAGTCTGAAAAGGCGCTGGAGGAATATCGAAGGGCACTGGCCGTCGATCCGGGCTCGGCGAAGGCTCATGTAGGCATAGCTGCGATCATCCTGCAGAGGGGCGAGCCCAATAAGGCGCTTGAACAGCTGAAGAGAGGCGAGGCGGCAAACCCCCAAAATCGCGACATCCACATGATGCTTGCCGGTCTTTACGAGAAAATGGGAGATGCCAAGCTGGCGGCCTACCATTCGCTGCTGGGTGGCAAAGGCACGCCTGCGCCGACCGTTCAGGATCCGTCCGGTCATCCGGATGCGAGCGGGGCCGACAAGGAAATCGGAAAACTCAAAGAGGCTATCAAGGAGCATCCGGAAGATACGCTTTCATACGAAAAGCTCGGCCACATCTACCAGGCGGCCGGTAAGGATGCCGAAGCCATTGAAGCCTATCGTGAGGCGGCACATCGCAACAGCACCAACAGCGACATGTACCTTAATCTGGGAATCCTGCACGAAAAAAAGTCTCAGATCGATGAGGCAGTCGTAGCCTACAAACGGGCGGTCAAGGTTAATCCGGCCAGCGCCGAAGCCCATTTGCGACTGGGCGACATCCGTTTTTCCCGTGGGCTGTTCCAGGAAGCGGTGGAGCAGTATTCCGAGTTTCTCAAGCTGCGTCCCGAAAGTCCTGATATCCACCTTAAACTGGCCCGTATCTTTGCCAAAAGCAAGGAAAGCGGCCTGGCGCTTTCGTCGTACAACTCCGTGCTCACGTACAGCCCGAATGATGGCGATGCCAATCGTGAGATCGCGGCCATTTACGCGCAAAAGGGGGACAGCGAAAAAGCGCTTGCACATTATAAAAAAGCGCTTGCCGCCCATAAGGACGACAACGAGTCGCGTGCCGCACTGATATCACTCTATGTGAAAAACAAACAGTATGACGAAATCACCGTGTTGCTGAAAGAGGCGACCGAGCTAAACCCTGATGACCCGGTCAACCACTACAAGCTGGGGCTGATTTATGACTTTAAAAAAGAATATGAAAACGCGGCAGGTTCGTACAAAAAAGCGATTGAGCTGAAACCGGATAATGCCAGAGCACTGAATGCGCTTGGACGTCTGTATATGAAAACCGGACGGCTGAGTGAGGCGAAAGAGACCCTTGAGGCGGCGAAAAAAGCTGACCCCACCATGGAAGAAACCTCCGTACTGCTTAATAACATTCGTGACGAATTCAACCCCGAACCGCGCAAAATAGTAAAAGGCAAAAAAGGGAAAGTCAAAAAAAGCAAGAAGAGTGTAAAGAAGAAAAAAGCCAAAGGTACCGCCAAGGGCGCATCTTCAAAAGCCAAAACGGCGCCTAAAAAGAAATAATCTGCCGGCGCCGGCAGATCCTGTTACGAACATATTTGACATCCCGGTATTTGAGCGACTGGAAACATCATGACCGATCCAAGCGGCACAGATTCCTATTTTCCTCACGATATCCAGATCTCCTCCCATCACTGGCGGTCCCTCGGCCTGGGACCGCTTTCAAACGGCATTAAAGCGCGCGGCATCCCCCAGATACAGTTTTTCCGGCAGCTGGCCCTCAAGCTGAACAGCAGCCGTCCGCATGGCTCCGTTGTTGTTCACGCCGGCGAACTCAACCTGTATGCTTCCCTTCAAAAGACATTGCGCTACCTGATAGACGAAGTCGCAGCAGCTCCGGCATCATCTCTCCTGATAAATGCGCTGAAGTCGGGAGGAATCGACCCGTCCGGCGAAGGGCTCCGGGCAACGGCAGAGCGTTTTGTAGAGCTGTTTCCACCGACGCCGGTTCTTGAGGGGAGCGCCAAGCCCGACCGCTGGGTGGCCGACAGCCTGAAAAGCTCCCGGCGCACCCATCGGCTGCTGCGGGAAATGCTGCTGCTGCGGCTGGCGGCCGCCAATCCGGCTATCGAAAGCTTCCGGGAACTCGTTGATGACCGCGCCCTGGCGGCGTCATCACACTACGCCAGCATCATTGCGGCCTTTGATCGCGTCCTGAAGGAGGGGCCGGTTATTGCCGGAAAAGGGTGTACCCTGAGCGAAGCCCTCATGGCGGCGATTACCGC
>JBAVTM010000284.1:0-4233 GCA_049696195.1 Desulfuromonadaceae bacterium
ATTTTCGGCAGCCGCGCAATTCATGCCGGCAATGCTTGGCGGCCTTTACTGGAAACGAGGCAACAAGGCTGGAGCAATCAGCGGTATCCTCTTCGGCTTTCTGATATGGCTGTATACCCTGCTGCTCCCTTCTTTCAGTAAATCGGGATGGATTTCGGAAACGCTGCTTTCAAACGGCCCCTTTGGCATTGCCCTGTTTAAACCGACCGAGCTGTTTGGACTGACCGGTATGGATCTCTGGAGCCACTCCCTGTTCTGGAGCATGCTTTTCAATGTCAGCTCCTATATTATCGGCTCGATTCTCTTGAATCAAAATGAGCAGGAGCGCGATCAGGTGCATAAATTTATCGGCGTTTTCAGCCGTGAGGAGGCATCTCGCCGTACTGAACGAAAACGACTTTCAAAACCGGTTACAACCGACCAGTTCGTGACCCTCATGAGCAAATTTATCGGGGGAACTGAAGCACGACGAGCGCTCAACCTCTATTCAAGCAACCGTGACATCACCGGAAATGGCGCAATATCGGAATTCGAGCTTCCGGATCTGAAGCGTTTTACAGAAAAAACCCTGGCAGGTTCCGTCGGGGGGGCGGCTGCCAGGGCGATCGTAAACAATTTTCTCTCCGACATCGGCTCCAGCATGGAGCCGGTATATGACATTTTCAGCAGCGTCCGCACGAATCTTGACCAAAACCGCGAATCACTTTTTGTACGCCTGAAGGCTTCCGAGATCATCAATCGCACGCTGGACATGCAGGTAATCATGAACGACCTGCTCAGGTTGCTGGTGAAGGAATTCAAGCTCGACATTGCACTGATCGTCACAAGAAATGATGATGGCACTTTTTCAATCCTCAGTATTCAGGGAGAACTTCTTCCGCCGATCACTCCGCCGGGCTGGCATCTGGAACATACGCCGTTGTTAGATCTGGCCTACAGCGACCATAAAGCGCATTTTATAAATGATCTGCGTCTTGAGCGCTCTGCTCCATCGCTCGATTTAACAGTGGCTGAAGGTTTTATTTCCTGTGCACACATCCCGATATATCGAGAGGGTGAGCCGGTTATTGCCGTACTTTCCCTGTTTTCGAAGTCGATAGCCGGACTTTTTACCCAGGAGTTCGTCGAACTGCTGGCAAGCCTTGCGGGTCAACTTGCTCAGGCAATCACCATTGTGCAGGAAATTGAAGCCAAACAACTCGAACGGAGCCAGAAAGAAGCTGCTCTTCTTAAAACAGCCAGAATCACGCGCGACATGGAAATTGCCCAGCAGATACAGAAATCTTTTCTGCCCGATTCTGCGCCGGCAATAGCGGGAGTCGATATTGCCGGGCGTTGTATTTCTGCCGCTCATGTTGGAGGTGACTATTATGACTTTTTTCTCCGCGGTAATCGGACTGTCGATATTGTGATTGCCGATGTTTCAGGGCATAGTGTCGGTGCCGCACTGATTATGTCTGAAGTTCGCACGCTGCTGAGGGCGGAAGCCAATTCAACCCGCAGCCCGCATGCCATCCTTGAAACACTTAATGTTCAACTGCATGACGATTTGACCCGGGCGGAACTGTTTATCACCATGTTTTATGCAAAATATGATGCAGAAGCCGGGATACTCAGCTACTCTAATGCCGGTCACAATCACCCGGTTCTTCAGAGCGGAGACGAATCTCCCCTCCGGGAACTGGACACGGAAGGATTGATACTTGGGGTCAAAAAAGATGTCCTTTTTGAAGAGAGAACTGCTAGACTGTTTAGAGGAGATATTCTTCTGTTCTACACAGACGGCCTGACAGAGGCGTGTAACAGCCAAGGTGAGATGTTTGAAGCTTCAGGGATGTATGACCATCTCAAAACGTGTATGCATCTTTCGGCCGAGAAGATTATCGATTCGTTCTATGACAGGATTCATGCTTTTACCGGTTCTCAAAACCTGCAGGATGATATATCACTTGTTGTTGTGAAAATACTTTGAGCAAATGGAGATTATATGGATATTAAAATGGAAACTACGGAAGGAATTGCCGTGCTGTACATCAGGGAAGACCGCCTTGATGCAAATAATTCTGAAGAACTTAAAGCAGAATTACGCCGCTTTTTTGAAGACGGTACAAAAGATCTGATCATCGATCTTAAGGAGATACATTTCATCGACAGTTCTGGACTGGGGGTACTGGTTTCGGGCTATAAAAATGCTTCTATCCTTCACGGAAGCCTGAAATTATCCAATTTGCAGTCACAGGTGAAGTCCATGTTCGAACTGACCAGACTTCACAGGGTTTTTGATATTTTTAACACTGTTGATGACGCACTGCAAAGTTACCGCTAATCCACAAAAGTTATAGTGGAATACCCACGTCGTGACGGGAAGCGCATGAAAAACGACATCGACATTGATATCACAATCCCAAGTCATACCCGTTACTTGCGAATGATCGGCAGGATTGGTGAAAAAGTGGCCGAGGAAATCGACTGCCCTGAAGCGATTCGTGAAACATTGCCCGGCCAGCTCGCCATCGTACTGACGGAAGGTCTGGTCAACGCCATTAAACATGCAAACAGCGCCGAACCGGACAAGGAAGTTCATGTTCGGATCAACGTCTCCAATAAAAAACTGGTAGTTCGAATCTATGACAACGGCATTGGATTTGATCTTGATTCCGTACCGACTCCCTGCTTTACCTCCAGCGGAATAGAGGAAAAAGGGCGCGGTATTTTCATTCTTCGATCGCTGATGGATACGGTAAAATACACACGATCTGATGACGGGAATGTTCTGGAAATGAAGAAGAACCTGGCTTAGCCCTATAAAACAGGATACGTGCGTTAACGAAAGATGTTTTCTGCCAGAATCGCGCAGAAAACATCTTCTGACTTACCAAGCAGGAATTGCCGATATACCCCAATTAGCCAATTCAGTCAGTACATTAGAGATGAGAGTCTCAAGCTGAGATTCAACATCTGCCGTCAGCCCGATTTCCATTTCTATAGATCCGGGCTGCACACCGATCAGCACCATCTCTTTCGGCGAATGCCCCATCAACTCGGATACTGCCAAAAGATCCTTAAGTCCCATCTGATGCGGTGATAATTTGGTCTCCAGGGCAATCGGCAACTCCTGCCCGCATAACCTGACACAGGTTCCTGCCATTTGGCCGGTTTCAACAGCGTCTATCATAATGAGGTTAGTAATATTTTCAAGCTTCGGGAGCAGGTCCAACCCCAGCGTGCCACCGTCGATGATCTCAACATTATCCGGAAAACGGTATCCCTGCTGAAGCCGCTGCGCAACCATTACTCCAACACCATCGTCACTCATAACAAGATTACCGATGCCGAGAACCAGAACTGATATGTGTGGCTGAGCTTCATTCATGAATGATCCCTGTTACAAATCGAGGTAGTTGAAAGTGTATATACACCAAGGGCGCATTAAATGCGCCCTTGATTCTGCATGCGAAAAGAGGCGGTGGCTATTCCCGGACGAACGTATCAATATCCGTTTCATGAACCATACCCATCAAACGTGCATATTCCGACTCAATAAGCTCATAATGATGATGAGTTTCCCTGGCATTCAGCTCATAGACCGCTCTGATTTCAGGAGCATCAATCTTCGAAGCCGTCTCCAATAAAGCAACTTCAAGATTTTTCTCTCGTTCCATCGCCAGTTCAAGCGCCTTCTGCTCGTTGAAGTCGGCCGAAATCAAGCGGGCAATCGTGGAAACCCAGCTCGATTGGTTGTCCGGCGGAGAATCCAGAAACGCATCGAGAGAGGGTATGTCAGTACCCTGGTAGATTTTGTAGAATTGAGCGGCATGCTCGCGTTCTTCCCTGGCAAGCAGCTCGAAGGTGCGGCGCGCATCAGGAATGTTCATTTTCTGCGCGCCGAGCCGGTAGAAATCGCTTGCGTTTTTTTCGGTCTGGATGGAGCGTTTGATCGCCTCCTGAACATTTATATTCATGATGGTGCCCTCCCGTTAGGCTTGGTTTTTTAAAAAATACCACAGCAGTCTTGTTTGTCAAGCCTTTGCTCTCAAGGCTCTGTCCAAAGCGGTTGACATCAACAGTAACCGCCATGTAAAAGAAAAACACATTTCAGTTGAATCACGCGGGGGATACTATGGCCATTGATCCAAACAAGATTATTTATTCGATGATGCGGGTCAGCAAGTTCTACGATAAGAAACCGGTCATCAAAGACATATCTCTATCATATTTTTACGGCGCCAAGAT
>JBAVTM010000285.1:0-2127 GCA_049696195.1 Desulfuromonadaceae bacterium
GGAATAAGGAGGTTTTTCTTGTTTGCACCACCTTTCCCGGCAATAGCAATCAAGCAGAGAAATAAACCACAGCCGAAGCCGACAGCCCCTTCCGGCCGGGCCAAGTAAGACAAGGCAAAAAATGCTCCGGCACCGACAAACGCCCCGAGCCGCTTCATTTCCAGCCCCAGATGGAGGAATGCAATGCCCGACAGCAGGTAGAAGAGGTAGCTCGACTGGCTCAGCGGTGAAGTAGAAAAAATAAGGCTGAAGGAGAAGAATGCCCACAGGAGGCAGACCGCAAAAGACCCGACACGTGACAGGTATATGCGGGATATAAAAAAGAGAGGAAAAACTATCAAAGCATCCATGGAAATGGAGGCAAGACGCGCAGCATATTCCAGCCCTACGGGGAGAAGGGCAAACAGAGCGATTACAATCGGATAGCCTGGCGGCCTTCCGGAAACACCCGGGAGCTGCCATTGCAGAAAAGTTTTTGCAACATCCATATACCCTACAGCGTCCTGCTCATGGATCATCAGCGGAAAGCGGTAGGTAACAAGAAAATGGTATCTCAGAGAGTATGCAACTAGAAAGGCAGCAACCGGAAGGATAAACTCCCGCTTAAATACCGTTAGTGCTAATTTCAAATAACAACCCCCAGTGCCTCGGCAACCGTGTGCATATCCTTGTCGCCGCGACCCGACAGACAGACCACTATTGTCGAATCTTTACTCAGCGCCGGAGCCAGTTTCATAACCTGTGCAATGGCGTGAGATGATTCCAGGGCAGGAATGATCCCCTCTTCACGGGTCAAGGTGCTGAATCCCTCCAACGCCTCGTCGTCGGTGATGGAGACGTATTCGGCCCGGCCTGAATCCTTCAGCCAGGAATGTTCCGGGCCGACTCCGGGGTAATCGAGACCGGCGGAGATGGAGTGGGCGTGGGTAATCTGGCCATACTGGTCCTGCAGCAGATAGGTCTTGTTGCCGTGCAGAATGCCGGGGGAACCCGCACAGAGCGGGGCGGCGTGTTTGCCGGTCTCGATGCCGTATCCGGAAGCTTCGACCCCGACCAGTCGCACACTCTTGTCCTTGAGGAACGGATAGAACAGCCCCATCGCATTGCTGCCGCCGCCGACAGCAGCGACCAGAACATCCGGCAGGCGCCCTTCGACCTTTTTGTGCTGCCGCTTGACCTCAGTCCCGATCACGGACTGAAAGTCGCGCACCATCATCGGGTACGGGTGCGGACCCGCCACGGTGCCGATCACATAAAAGGTTTCATGGATGGTGGTGACCCAGTTGCGCATCGCCTCGTTCATGGCGTCCTTCAGCGTAGCGGTGCCGGCGGTAACCGGTGTCACGGTGGCCCCCAGCAGCTTCATCCGGAACACATTCTGCGCCTGGCGATGGGTATCCTCTTCCCCCATGAAAACTTCACACTTCATCCCGAACAGCGCGGCGACCGTGGCGGTTGCCACCCCGTGCATGCCGGCACCGGTCTCGGCAATAACCCGTTTTTTCCCCATCCGCCGGGCCAATAGCCCCTGACCGATCGTGTTGTTTATTTTATGCGCACCGGTATGGTTCAGGTCCTCGCGCTTGAGGTAGATCCGCGCACCGCCAAACTTCTTCGTCAGCTTCTCGGCGAAATAGAGCGGATTAGGACGCCCGACGTACTGCCGCAGATAATACGCGAATTCCTGTTTGAACTCACGGTCATGGCGGTAATGCTCGTAGGCTTTTTCCAGTTCCAGCAGAGCTGGCATGAGGGTTTCGGGGACATAGCGCCCGCCATATTGGCCGAAATGCCCTTTTTTATCAGGATAACGCATGAGATCCTCTTTTTAGTAAGTTAGAAATTATTTTCTGCGTTTTTCAGGCGGAAAATAACTTCGTGAACGCACTTATCCTGTTTACCAGGGTCAGGGAAAGATTTTCCCGCGCAGGAGCCCCATACGGGAGATCCGGTATGAAAGTGCCGTTCCCAGCACCCCCAGTCCGTAGGTGACACTGCGCCGGAAGTTGATTGAAGATGCTTCTGGGAAATATTTGGTCGGACAGCTGAGCTCGCCGATCCGGAAACCGCACCAGGTTATCTGCGCCAGCATCTGGTTGTCGAAGACAAAGTCATCGGAGTTCCGCT
>JBAVTM010000286.1:0-3415 GCA_049696195.1 Desulfuromonadaceae bacterium
ATGGGGAAGCAGGTGCTTCTGGGCGGTATTCATGTGACCGCCCTGCCGGATGAAGCGGCTCGCCATGCTGATGCGATCGTGCTGGGCGAGGCCGAGGAGATCTGGGGAGATCTGCTTGACGACGCGAAGGGACGACGTCTGAAACCGGTCTACCAGGGCGGCTTCCCCGAGCTTAACGGGTTGCCGCGGCCGGTTACCACCCTTTGGAACAGCAACTACGTCTACGGCTATTTCCAGACCTCGCGCGGCTGCCCGCATCGCTGCAGTTTCTGCTCGGTACATGAGTTTTTTGGCGGACGCGTCAGAACCCGTCCGATAGATGAAGTCGTCTCCGAAATTGCCTCCAGCAAGCGTCGTCTCTTCTGGGGAATCGATGATAACGTCTGGGGCGTCGACATGAATTACACCATCGAACTGTACCGCGAAATGGGCAGGACGCTGCACGGCAAGTCGTGGTTCGGTTCCGGCGACCTGGTGTCGGTTGGGCATCCGCGATCGGAGGAACTGCTGACAAGCGCCCGCAAGGCAGGTCTGACTGCGGTACTTGTCGGGTGGGAATCAAATAACATCAGCAGTCTGGAGGAGTACAAAGCCACAAACAAGCAGGGACGCTTGCGCCGTGACGCAATTAAAAAGATCCGCGACCACGGCATCGAGGTGATGTTGTTCGTGATGATCGGAGGCCGCCAGGATCGCGTCGAGGACTACGAGGGGATGCTGAAGTTGTGTGATGAACTGAAAGTGTCGGCCCATCCGGTTATGACGACCCCCTTTCCAGGGACGCAGCTCTATGAACTGTACAAGCCGTTTCTGATCCCCGGTTATGGCTGGGATTCGTTTGACGGCAATCATGCCGTTTTTACCCATGATGACCCGGCGATGAGTGCGGATTTTCGTGAGGACGCGATTGTAAAGCTGCGGGCCGAACTGTTCACCATTCCGCGCATCCTGTCACGCATCCCGCAGATATCCTGGCGCGGTTTTCCGATGTCGCACATTACTTCCTGGATGATTCAGTATCCACAGGGGCGGGCTTTCAAGCAGTTTGCCCGGGAACGGGAAGAGATGCAGCGCAAGGGGCTGATTCCCGCTTCGCAGACAACTATTCGTCTGTAAATAACTACATGGAGATGCTATGCAGATAACTCCCGGCCTCGGTGTGGCCATCATGATGAACAACTATTTCCACGATGTGGCTACGGCTCTGCTGGCGGCCAGTGCCGTTACGCTGCATGCGATTTCACGCGTTCAGGCGCTTCGCAATGATGCCTCCTCCACGCGGTTTTTTATTCAAACCTACGACATCATGGCCAAGTTCTTCAAGTTCTCCCTCTGGTGGATCATCATCGGCGGTATCCCCCGGACAATTTTCTTCACCAGTTTCGAGTGGAATCATTTTGCCGACAAGCTGCAGATCCCGGCCCTGATGGTCAAACATGTCCTGATCTTCGTCCTGGTAATCTGGGGCGTCATCGCCTGGAAACGGCTGAAGCGCAAGGTGGAACTCCTCAGGTCGGCAGCTCAGCCCGATTCTCCCGTGTAAAGCGTAGTTAACGATTCCTCCATGCTCCTTATCCTCACAAAAAAAGTTCTCCTCAATCGACCCGCTTTAACCCTGCTGCTTTTTGCAGTGATATGGGGGACTGCCGCCGCCCTCGTCGCCCGTGACTATCTGGTCTGCGGGACGCCGGCATGATGCTTCTGCGCTCTGCCATCAGCCTGGCTCTGCTCTGGGGGGGGCTGTCCTGGTGTCTGCTGGAGGCAGGCGAGACCGGGCGCCTGCGGCGGCGGATCGTACTTGCGTCCAGCTTTACCGCCGGAGCGGTGGGCATGCTGACGCTCTTGGCGGCCATGGCCGGGGATCCGCCGTTTGCCATCCTGCGTATGCTTGTCGCGGCTCTGCTGCTGGCAATGGTGCTGGTATCTTCAGCTGCCCTGTTCACTGCCCCGGGCAGGGGCGACCGAAGCACCATCTGGCGCGAGCGCTGCGCCGGTTGGGGCAGGCAGATGGCACCGTTTTTGTTTCCCGCGCTGAACGGGGCACTGGCCACCGCGATCCTGGCCGGAAGCCCGTCCCCTTCACGGCTGACCGTTGTCGCCATGACGGTGGTAACGGCCTTCCTGGTTGCCACTCTCGTTGATCTTCTGATCCATCTGCTGCCGTACCGGCCGCGCTTTACAACGCTGACGCTGTTCCTGCTGGCGAGTTCCCTGCTGTTCTGCAGTGCTGCCTTTTCACCACGGCTGGATCTGTTTGCCCCGCTCTCGATGAAGATCATGAAGTTCACCCATGATTTCCTGCACCAGTTCATGGAGTCCATGCTGCTGCCCGACCATCTCTTCATCAACCCGCCGACCTGGAACTTCATAGGTTTTTTCTTCAGCCAGGAGATCGGCTTCTGGGGTGCTCTCCTGCTCTGGTTCGCGCCGGTGGCGCTGGTCTGCCTGGTGGTCAGCCGTATGCCGCTGCCATCGGTAGCCCATGTCCGTCAGGGGGCCCTGCGGCGCAGCCTGATTGCCGCCGCACTCCGCGAACGGCGCGGGCTGCTGATTATGCCGGCGGCTGCCGCCCTGCTGCTGGTTTTTTCGGTCTACCGCAGCCTCTCCCCCGATGTCCTGTATTGGGACCCGGCCCCGATTGCGGTCGCTGCGACCCCGGCCGGAGATATCGCTATCCCCTTGAAACAGGGCGAGCTGGACCTTCGGGACCGCAAGCTGCATAAATTCTCCTACAGCCAGGGGAAAACAGTGGTCAGGTTCTTCGTGCTGGACCGGGGTGATGCGGTGGTGGTCGTGTTGGACGCCTGCGCCATCTGTGCTCCGGAAGGCTACGGTCAGGGCGAGGGTTCGGTACTCTGCTATTACTGCAAGACCCTGATTCCGCTGGAAACGGTGGGACGACCCGGTGGGTGCAATCCGGTGTCGGTGCCGTTTACGTCCCGTGATCAAGTTTTGCGAATCTCCGCCCAGCAGTTGGTCAATCTGTGGAATTCGACGGTTCAGGTTACCACGAAGAAGAACGCCAGAGGAAAACGATGAAGCGGGTACTCATTGCGTTCACATCGCTGTTGTCCCATCGTCTGCTGTCGCCCGCTGTCTGCGCTCTGTTCCTGCTGTTTTATATCGGTGTCGCTTTTGTTAACGATGAGGCCCTGGTGACGATGGTGCAGCTGGTTGGGCATAACCCCCTGGCTCTTGGACTGCTGGCCCTGGTTGCCATGAACGCACTGTTTTCCATGATTGCCGATATCCGCGACTGGCGGATTGCCGGGAAGGTCGCCGCCGGTCCGTTTCCTGCCGTCAGCGACAGCATGCGTCATGAATCGATCACTGTTGTCGGCCGGCTCGACGTTGACGAGACGGCCCGTATCCTGAGCGCCGAGGGGTACCGGGTGACCGTGCGCGAAGGGTTTGT
>JBAVTM010000287.1:0-3697 GCA_049696195.1 Desulfuromonadaceae bacterium
CTACAGTAGAGCAGGATGAAGCGGCCGCCGGCCGGTTGACCGCCCCCATGCCGGGTAAAATAGTGGCGCTCATGGTTGCGAGCGGGGTCAGGGTAGAGCGTGGTGCGCCGCTCCTGATCATGGAGGCGATGAAGATGGAACATACCATCAACGCACCGTGCAACGGGAGCGTGGCCGAATTTCATTACCCGGTCGGGGCGGTGGTCAACGAGGGTGCCGAACTGCTTGATTTTACCGCTGAAGCCGAACCGACGCAGCCATGAGAGTTCCAAAACGGGTGAAAATGGTGGAGGTCGGCCCGCGGGACGGGCTGCAGAACGAAGCGATGATCGTTCCGGCCGACGTGAAGATAGAGCTGATCAACCGGCTCTCGGCAACCGGGCTCAGCGCCATCGAAGTCACCAGTTTCGTATCGCCGAAATGGGTGCCGCAGATGGCGGACAATACCCAGGTAATGCTCGGCATCACCCGCCGTCCGGGAGTCAGCTATCCTGTCCTGGTGCCGGGGATGCAGGGTTTTGAGGCGGCCGTCGCTGCCGGCGCGGAGGAGATCGCCGTTTTCGGCGCGGCGTCCGAGGCGTTTTCCCGGCACAACATCAACTGCTCTATTGCCGAAAGCCTTGAGCGATTCGCTCCGGTGATTGCCGCCGCCCACCAGCGCAATATCAAGGTGCGCGGTTATGTTTCCTGCGTGCTGGGGTGCCCGTACCAGGGTGATGTTGCACCGGAGAGTGTCGCCCAGGTCGCCCTGCGGCTGCTGGAGATGGGGTGCTACGAGATATCGCTCGGCGATACGATCGGTTTTGGCACTCCACTCAAGGTACAGGCACTGGTAAAAAAAGTTACTGAAGTTGTTCCGTTCCATCAATTGGCGGTTCATTTCCATGATACCTACGGCCAGGCTCTGGCCAATATCCTGGCGTCACTCGAAATGGGGATTTCCGTCGTAGACAGTTCTGTAGCCGGGCTGGGTGGGTGCCCTTATGCAAAGGGCGCCGCCGGAAATGTCGCCAGCGAGGATCTGCTCTACATGTTGAACGGCATGGGAATTGAGACCGGCGTCGATCTGAACGAACTGGTAGCGGCCGGCCTGTATATCTCAAAATATCTGGGGCGTCAGTCCGGTTCCAAGGTTGCGCAGGCGATCGGGTCGGAATGCGAAATTCACTGAAACCTGCTTCTTTGGTTTGGTCTTGTCCTGTTCTGGTACGTCAAACTCTCATTCTCAGTCACTATCGGAGGTCATCATGTCACAACTACTCACTCACACCGTCGGCTCCCTTCTGGACGATATGGCCCGCCGCTATCCGGCAAACGAAGCACTGGTCTACCCTGATCGTGGGATGCGCTATACGTACAGCCAGTTCAACGCCGCCTGCCGCCTGATCGCCAAGGGTCTGCTCCGGATAGGTATCAAAAAAGGGGACAACATCGCGATCTGGGCCAACAACGTTCCCGAATGGGTGCTGCTGCAGTTCGCCTCCGCGAAAATCGGTGCCGTTCTCGTCACCGTCAACACCAGCTACAAATCGGCCGAACTTGAATACATCCTGGAGCAGTCGGACTCAACCTCGCTCTTCATGGTCGGCTCGTTCAAGGATACGGATTACGTCGAAACCGTCGCCGGCGTCGTTCCCGAGCTGGCGGGGTCGGAACCGGGAAAACTCGTCAGCCCCAAGCTCCCCTTCCTGAAAAATATCATCTATATCGGCGGAGGTACCCCCGCCGGCATGATCAACTTCGACAGCATCATCCAGATGGGGGAGGTGGTGCCCGATGCCGAACTGGCCGGGATCGAAGCAACCCTGGACTGCCATGAAACAATCAATATGCAGTACACTTCCGGCACCACCGGCTTTCCCAAGGGTGTCATGCTGACCCACTCCAACATCGTCAACAACGGCTTCAACATCGGCGAATGCATGAAGCTGACGGAAAAGGACCGACTCTGCATCCCGGTCCCCTTCTTCCACTGTTTCGGCTGTGTCCTGGCCGTCATGGCCTGCGTCACCCACGGCACGACCATGGTGCCGGTGGAAACCTTCGATCCGCTCAAGGTACTGCAAACGGTCGAAAAAGAAAAATGCACGGCCCTCCATGGTGTCCCCACCATGTTCATCGCCGAACTGGAGCACCCCGAGTTCGCGGCCTTCGATCTCTCCACTCTCCGCACCGGCATCATGGCCGGTTCCAACTGCCCGATCGAAGTCATGAAGAAGGTCAACAGCGACATGCACGCCTCAGAAATCACCATCGCCTACGGCCAGACTGAGTCGTCGCCGGTCATCACCCAGACCCGTACCGACGACGCCATCGAGCTGCGCGTCGCCACCGTCGGCAGGTCGCTTCCCAATGTCGAAGTCAAGATCGTCGACATCGAGAACGGCGAAGCCCTTCCCCCCGGCAAACAGGGGGAACTCTGCACCCGCGGTTACCATGTCATGAAGGGGTACTACAAGATGCCGGAAGAGACAGCTCGGGCTATCGACGTCGATGGCTGGCTGCATACCGGCGACCTGGCCATCATGGACGAAAACGGCTACTGCAAGATCACCGGCCGCATCAAGAACATGATCATCCGCGGCGGTGAGAACATCTACCCGCGAGAGATCGAGGAGTTCCTCTACACCCACCCCAAAGTCTCCGACATCCAGGTTTATGGTGTGCCGGACCGCAAATTCGGTGAGCAGGTCATGGCCGCCATCATCCTCAAAAAAGGGATGGCGATGAGCGAAGATGAGGTGCGCGACTTCTGTCGGGACAAGATTGCCAACTACAAGATCCCGAAATACGTCAAGTTCGTAGACAGTTACCCGATGACCGCCTCCGGCAAGATCCAGAAATTCAAGATGCGGGAGATGGCGATCAAAGAGCTGCAGCTGGAGGATATGGGCGCAACGGCGTGATATGTCTGATGTCTATAGTACCATAGCCGATGCGGGGGATGACGTTCAGGAACTCCTGGCGCAGGTGCTGGAGCGTCGGGCGGCCGATCTGCAGCAGCGCGACATGCTCAGCGGCTATCTGGCCGATCTCGACCTGACTGAGTGCGCCGATCTGCTCGATGTCGGCTGCGGTACCGGTCCGGTGAGCCGTGAGCTCGCCCGTCGCCTCCCCGCCGGGCAGGTCGTCGGGATCGATCCGTCACCGGTGTTTCTGGCGACCGCGCGAAGGGTAGCGGCCGATCTTTCGAACGTGAGCTTCATAGAGGGAGACTGCCGCTATCTCCCCCATGACGGCGGCAGCTTCGATGCTGTTTTCTTCCACACGACCCTGAGTCATGTCCCTTGGCCCGAAGCAGCGTTGCGGGAGGCCTTCCGGGTGCTCCGTCCCGGGGGCGCTCTGGCTGTTTTCGACGGCAATTATACGACAACAACCCTGGCAAACGGCGATTTCGACCCCCTGCAGGCCTGTGCCGATGCCGCCATGGCGGCGCTTGTGCATGACCGCTGGCTGATCCGCACCCCGGTCGGCAATGGTCAGCATATAGTCCGGATGGGCCGTCTCGACAATGCCCAGACTGCGCTGCTTCACAACCGAGAATCCAGCCCCCCGAACCAAGGCTGGCAGCCGCTGGATCAGCCAGCGGTCATGCACAAGCGCCGCCATGGCGGCATCGGCACAGGCCTGCAGGGGGTCGAAATCGCCGTTTGCCAGGGTTGTTGTCGTATAATTGCCGTCGAAAACAGCCAGAGCG
>JBAVTM010000288.1:0-1918 GCA_049696195.1 Desulfuromonadaceae bacterium
GCATCGCAAAGGAGGTCAGGGCGACGATTTTCAGACCGCTGGTTGCCGGGTCCGCTTTCAGGATACCGCCGGCGGTCATGCCGTCCATCCCCGGCATCTGTATGTCCATCAGGATCAGATCCGGCATCAGTTCCCTGGCCAGGGCCACCCCTTCCTGCCCGTCAGCAGCGACCGCTACCCCATAGCCGTGAAAGGTCAGAATATCCCGGAACAGGCTGCGGTTGTTTTCGTTATCTTCGACAATCAGTATTTTATGCTGCATCGTGGTATTCTCCTGTGATCGTTGGTCCTAGTGCGGGCCGACGGCGCTTTCCACCAGACTTAAAAATTCATGGGTCGACAGGCTCCCCTTACCCTCGATCCGCCAGACCTTTCCCGCCAGTCGCGCCCGGTCGGCAGCCGAGAGGTCCATCGAGGTCAATACCAGGATAGGCACATTCGCGGCAGCATTCCCGTCCTTCAGCCGCTCGGCGACATCGAAGCCGTTCATGCCGGACATCACAAGGTCAAGAACAATCAGGTCGGGAGCAACGCGCTGCGCCATCTCGACACCCTCCATCCCGCTGCTCGCCCGCAGCGCCCGGTACCCTTTGCAGAGCAGGGCATTTTCCAGAGTGGCGAGAGTCAATGGATCGTCCTCGATCACCAGGACGGTGCCGCTGCCGGGAACGGTATCCGGACGGTGGGCAGGGTGCTCTTTGCCAGCCGTTTGTGTCAGCGGAATGGTGAAGCTGAACCTGCTCCCCGTGCCGAACTTGCTTTCCATCCAGATTCTGCCGCCGTGCAATTCCACCAGCTGCCTGGTCAACGCCAGGCCGAGGCCGGTCCCTTCAAATCCCTTGGTATACACCGATTCCAGCTGGGTGAATGTCTGAAAGAGCTTCGGAATGTCTTCTTCCCGTATCCCGATCCCGGTGTCCGCCACGCTGATTTCGATGAAATCCCCGTCTCTCACGGCACTCACATCGATGGTCCCGGCCGTAGGGGTGAACTTGACCGCATTTGAAAGCAGGTTGAACAGGATCTGCTTCAGCTTCCTCTGGTCCGCCACAATGCGTACATCGGTCTCCGGCGCAAGATCCAAACGGAGCTCTATCCCCCCTTTCAGAGCCTTCTCCCGGAGCATGATCATTGAAGCATCCAGTGTTTCCCGCAGCAGAAACTGGCTCAATTCAAGCTCCATCTTGCCTGACTCCACCTTGGAGAGGTCGAGGATGTCGTTGATCAGAGAGAGAAGATGCCTGCCGCTGGTAAGGATGTTGTTTACATATTCCTGCTGCTTTTCATTGATCGGGCCGAACATCTGGTCCTGCAGCACCTCGGAAAAGCCGATTACCGAGTTGAGCGGGGTGCGCAGTTCGTGGCTCATGTTGGCCAGAAAATCGGATTTCGTCAGGTTGGTTTTTTCCGCCACAGCCCTGGCGGTCTCCAGTTCGACGTTCTTTTCCTGCAGCACCTGATCCAGGCGTTTACGCTCCGTAACGTCACGCGCAGCGGCAAACACCCCCTGAAGTTTCCTGTCCCGGTCGTAGAATGTGGTCGCGTTGATGGATACGACCGTTTCCTTGCCGTCCCTGGTACGGGCGGTGAGCTCGTAGTTGGTGACCTTTTTTTCTCTCAGCACCTGTTTGATGCTCGCTTCGGCCCGATCCGGATCGGTGAAGTAGTTCTTGAACGGCGCGCCGATCAGTTCATCGCGCGTGCAGTCGGTGAGCACCTCCATCTGCTTGTTGACGTCGGTGATGATGCCGGACGGATCGGTGGTCATGATCGCGTCGATATTGGATTCGAACAGGGAGCGCGTATAGAACTGATGGTCGCGCAGCCGCTGGCTGAGCTGCTTCTGTTCTGCCTCGATCTGCTTGCGCGCGGTGTTGTCGGTGCCGATCAGCAGATAGCCGATGATGGCGTCCTGCTC
>JBAVTM010000289.1:0-6559 GCA_049696195.1 Desulfuromonadaceae bacterium
GCCCCTCAGGGCCGATGATACTGCACGGGTAGCTGTGTGGGAAAGTAGGTCGCCGCCGGGAATTATAAACAAAAGCCCCGCTTCCAGAAATGGATGCGGGGCTTTTTACTTTTAAAAAAACGTGAAATATTTAAAACTTAAAACAGCCACCCGGTGAATACCGGGTGGCCGGATGTAATTCTGGTATAAGAGGCGCACACTACTCTCTTACATAAATATCCTGATCAGATTCATGAACCATTCCCATGATATGGGCATACTCTGATTCGATCAAGGCATAATGTCCTTGAGTTTCTTTTACAACCTGCTCAAAAACTGATCGCACAGCCGGGTCTACAACGCCCTGCGCGAGTTGCGTGTATTGACCGATGCAATCATTCTCTTCGACAAGAGCGAGTTCGAGCGCTTTTTGTTCGACCATATCTTCATTTATGGCCTTTACCAGTTTCATATATGCAGGGTTTTTGGTGTCTGCAGGTGAGTTGATGTACGACACTAGATCGCCGAATTCAGTGCCTTTATAATGGGCAAAAAATGCTTTCAGGTGCCCAACTTCTTCGTTTGCCAGCATATCAAGAACTTTTTTGGCTCTCTCATTCCTGGCAGCAGATGCTGCCTTCCGATAAAAATCCATGCTATCCTTTTCAGCTTTAATTGCCAGGCTGATTGCCTCTTGCAGTGTATACTCTCTTCCCATATAAACCCCCTTTAATAAGTCGTATACATACAGTATATCCAACATATCGGTTTGGTCAATATTTATCTCTAATATAATTGTCTCTACATATATAGCCATTGTGCGTATACAGTATTAACAAATACAAAATATGCTTGACAATGTGCTTGCAAGAACGTACATTCTCATTAGAATAGTAGGATAGTTTCTCATTAAGCATTGAGGCTAAAATCAAAATACATGAAAACAATTTATGTGCTTTCTGATTCAACCGGCGAGACTGCCGAGCGGGTGATACGTGCCGCCCTCTCTCAGTTTTATGATGATGATGTGCGTGTTCACCGTCTTTTCAAGGTCAGTTCACAGTCTGATGTACAGCAGGCTCTGTCTGTTGCGGTTCTGCATCCCGGGCTTGTTGTCTATACGTTGGTTGATCCGCATTTGGCAGAAGCGGTCGAACGTGTCGCCGAAGAAAGCGGGCTAATAACCGTGGATTTGTTAAGCCCCCTTATCTACAGTCTTTCACGCTACTTAGGGGCTCCTTCACGTGAAAAGCCCGGTTTACTCCATCGTATTGACACCGATTACTATCGTCGAGTTGAGGCGGTTAATTTTACCGTCAAACATGATGATGGTCAGGAAACCAGATATCTGCATAAGGCGGATCTGGTTCTGGTTGGAGTATCACGCTCATCAAAAACACCGCTTTCCATGTATCTTGCCCACAAGGGGTACAAGGTCGCAAATGTGCCGATTGTTTTCGGGATTGCACTGCCTGAGGAACTTTTTGAAATCGATCAAACAAAAATTGTCGGTCTGTTGATCGATCCGAAGCGACTTGTTGAGATTCGCACGTCACGATTGATCAATATGCGACAAAGTCCGCGTGGTAGTTATAATGACTACCAGCAGGTGGAAGATGAAATATCTGCCTGCCGGCAGCTGTACAGAAAGCATCCGGAATGGTATATTCTTAATATAACGAACAAGTCAGTTGAGGAAGCAGCATCTGAAATCATGAGACGCATGGACATGTGTGCCGGAGCTGAATAATAACGATTCCGTTGTAATCAAACAAAAAGGAGAGTGAGATGAAAATACTTATTGTAGAAGATGAAAAGAAGGTCGCCAGTTTTATTAAGCGGGGACTTGAAGAAGACAGTTTTCAGGTTACTCTGAGTCACGATGGTGTGGATGGTCTTAAACGGGCAAGCAGTGGCGAATATGACCTGATTATTCTTGATTGTATGCTGCCGAAGAAGGATGGTTTGACCGTCGTGCAGGAATTGCGAGAAGCGGGCAATCAGATCCCGGTTCTGATGTTGACAGCCAAGTCTGAAACAACTGACGTCGTGTCCGGTCTCGATGCGGGAGCGGATGATTATCTGGTGAAACCGTTTGCATTTGCCGAGCTGCAGGCCAGGGTGAAGGCCCTTATCAGGCGCAGTGAACAGGATCGCGGTGCTGAAATCCGTTTTGCTGATCTGCGGCTTGATCCGGTTAATCACAAGGTCTGGAGAGGCCAGGTCGAGATCGTTCTTACGGCAAAAGAATATAACCTCTTGGCATATATGGTTCGGAATGCCGGTAACGTTCTCACGCGTGCAAATATAGCCGACAACTGCTGGGAATATCCGTTCGAAACATTCACAAATATTATTGATGTATACATCAACTATTTACGTAAAAAAGTTGACGGTAAATTTCCTACCAAACTCATTCATACGGTCCGCGGTCAGGGGTATATTCTGAAAGAGGGGTAGTGGAAGGTTGATTTTTCCGGGGTGATTGTTTATTTTACATACGGGAACAGTCAGGGGCGGTGTCGTGACTTATGCGATCCCGCCCTTGCCCGTTACAACAATCTTTCAGTATTGTGGGGAGGTCAGTTATGTTGTCGTCACGCTTTTTTACCGTTCATATTCTGGTCATCGGTCTGGTCGTTGCGCTTTCACAACCAACTATTTCCGCCGCGAAGGGTGTCGGTCCTGACTTTGCTGCCCTTGCAAAAAAAGTGAATTCAACCGTTGTTAATATCCGCACGGCGAAAAATATAAGGCCAAAACAGCGCCTCCGGCGCCCGCAACAGCAAAATCCGTTTGGCAATAACTTTTTTGATGATTTCTTCAACCGTTATTTTGATGAAATGCCACAGCAGCGGCCGCATCGTGAGCAGAGTCTCGGAACCGGCTTTATTATCAGCGCGGATGGTTATATTTTGACAAACAACCACGTTGTTAACGGTGCTGACGAGGTAATGGTCAAATTATCCGACGGCAGGGAAGTCAAGGGAGAGATAAAGGGATCGGATGAGAAGGTTGATCTTGCTCTTATAAAAATCAATGAGAAGGAGCGGCTTCCTTTTGCTGAATTAGGTGACAGTGATAATATCGAGGTAGGAGAATGGGTTATGGCCATCGGCAACCCGTTCGGGCTCTCTCACACCGTTACGGCCGGTATCATAAGTGCGAAGGGACGAGTCATTGGAAGTGGGCCCTATGATGATTTTATCCAGACGGATGCTTCAATTAATCCAGGAAACTCCGGGGGGCCGCTTTTCAATGCTGAGGGGCGGGTGATTGGCATAAATACCGCCATTATTGCCGGAGGAGGGGGCGGGATAGGATTTGCTATTCCGATAAGCATGGCTAAATCGATTGTCAGCCAGTTGCGTGAATCGGGCAAGGTAACCCGTGGGTACCTTGGAGTGCGCTTTCAGCCGCTTACGGCTGATCTGGCCAAGTCCTTCGGACTCGAATCTGATAAAGGCGCCCTAATCGCTTCTGTTGAAAAAGATACTCCCGCTGAAAAGGCCGGCCTCAAGGCGGGGGATGTGATTATCGAATATGATGGCAAGCAGATTACCGAGGGGAACGAATTGCCTCGATATGTTGCAGCAACCCCCGTAGACAAGAAAGTCAGGATAGTAATTTATCGGAATGGAGCCAAGCAGAACATTTCACTGGTTGTCGGAAAGTTGAATGAAAAAGATGGTGAATCGGGTGCTGACAGCAGCAAGGAAAGCGACAAGATTGGCATAACTGTTGATGAGATCAGGAAGGATCTTGCCGACCGGCTTGGTCTTCGGGACAGCAAAGGATTGGTTATTACCGAGGTTAAACCCGGTTCTTCAGCGGAAGAGGTCGGCGTGACGGCCGGTTCTGTCGTCATTGAAATAAATGGCCAGCGGCCGGAAACAGCAAAAGCGTACAAAGACCTTGTTGTTAGGCTGGAAAAGGGAGATGTCGTACGACTGCTGCTGAGAAGACCCGATGGGACCGCACATTACGTTGCTTTGAAAGTTGAGTAGTTTACCGAGGCGGGTTAACAACCCGCCTCAGTTTTTGGAGAGCACCATGTCTGCCCGCTATATGCAGCCGCTGCGAATTCTGATACAATGCGCCTTCCTCGGATTTATGGTCTGGCTTGGAATCCGCTTTTTCCAGTTTGTGCAGGTAGTAGGTTCAGGCACCAGGGGGGCCGTAATTGTCCGCCCTGATGGGATTGAAGGGTTTCTCCCTATTTCCGGTCTTTTAGGTGCCGCTTCCTGGATAAAGGGGGGCGAAATAAATTCCATACATCCGGCGGCGGCGGTCATATTTGTGACGGTTATTCTGGTCTCGCTCCTGCTGAGGCGTTCCTTCTGCTCCTGGATATGCCCGGTCGCAGTAATTTCCGAGTGTGCCTGGAAGGGGGGCTTCCGCCTGATGCGCCACAGTCCGCGTCTGCCTGCATGGCTTGATGGCGGATTAAGGAGCCTGAAATACCTGCTGATGGCTTTGTTTATCTATTTTATTGCCATTGCAATGTCTTCCGACGCGCTAACGAAGTTTATTCAGTCAGACTATCACATGATTGCTGACGTCCGCCTAATGAACTTTTTTCTGCACATGTCACCGCTGGCGATCAGTATTATGGTAACGCTGGTGGCATTGTCCGTCGTGCTGCGAAACCCGTTCTGCCGCTATCTCTGCCCATACGGGGCACTTCTTGGTCTGGTCGCCACGCTCTCGCCGCTGCGTGTGTCCAGAAACCTTGAGCGCTGCGTTTCTTGCGGAGTTTGCAGTCAGGTCTGTCCTACCTATATAGATGTCATGCACAAAAAGAGTGTTGCCTCTCCCGAATGTATTGCCTGCTGGCGATGCATCAGTCACTGCCGCTTCAACGAAGCGCTGTCAATGCGTGCCGTCAGACGTTACGCAGTGCCGGGCGTTGTCTTCGCTACTCTGGTACTGCTGCTGTTTTGGGGTGGAACAATGATCGGTAAGTTGAACGGGCATTGGCACAGTTCCATATCTCTGGAAGAATATGTCCGACTATTGGGCAAGTAATCGAAAGGAAACACTATTATGGGCGTATATGCCAACACTGTAAGTATTACCCAGTTCGATGTAGCGGGTGAAATGCCAACAACCGATCAATTTCAGTGGTTTTCAAAAAAACTGACTGACCGAGGGTTCCAGTCGATCGAAAACTCCACTGAAGAGTCTGCTGAAGGGTGGACGCTGGTAGACAAGCCTGACCATGCGTCATTCGATGTGCCATCCGATTTTTGGCGGGATAATTTAATCGTGTTTTCTCTTCGCCGGGATCAGCGAAAAATCCCCGCTGCGGTTCTTAAGTCGCACACCGGGCGGGAGGAGGGTGCATTTCTGGCCCAGAATCCCAACTTGAGACGGACTCCCAAGCATAAGCGCGAAGAGATTAAGGAACAGGTTCAATTGCGCCTTATGACCAGATGTCTTCCCGTCCCTTCAACGGTAGATGTTGTGTGGGATCAAAAGAGCGGGGTGCTTACGCTCTACAGTCTCGGGACCAAGATTATCGAGCGTTTTGAAGACATCTTCCGTAAAACCTTTGAAGGATTCAGCCCTGTTATTGTTCATCCGTTTGCACGGGCTCGAAAGTTGATGGAGGGGCAGCTGCTTGACTCTTTGGAGGCCGCCAATCAGGCAGGTTCTGATGCCGTTGTTGCCTTGATTCGCGATAACCAGTGGCTGGGGTGGGAATTCATGTTATGGCTGCTACAGCGCGGAGTTAACGGAGAGGGCGAGTTCTCTGTCTGTTGTCCCGGCCACCTTACGACCGGTGAGAAGTTTTCCGCCTGGATTGATGACCGGATTCAGTTCCAGGGCGGGGGTGAAGAAGGGGGAATTCAGAAAGTCACGGTTTCGGGTTCCCAGGATAGTTATCTGGAGGCCATATCCGCTCTCAAGGGGGGCAAACGGATTACCAGCGCAACAATATGTATGGAAAAGGACGAGAACCCCTGGAAGTTGACCCTTAAAGGTGATACGTTCGGCTTTGCGTCATTCAAGTGTCCCCAGGTGCGTGTTGAGAAAGATTCTACCGTCGATCAGATGAGTGAGCGTGAAGCGGTTTTTTATGAACGGATGTTCCTGATGGACCAGGGGTTACAGTTGTTTGACAGTTTATTCAAGACGTTTCTTACTGAGCGGCTGACCGGTACATGGAACGCGCGATTACAGGCGATACAAGCCTGGCTGAACGGGGAGTAGGTAGATGAAATTTATCGATGAAGTAACATTGTTTGCAACTTCGGGGCATGGCGGCGCCGGTTGTGTCGCCTTTCGCCACGAAAAGTTTATTGAATTCGGCGGACCAAGCGGCGGTGACGGCGGAAAGGGGGGCGATGTCATCTTTGAAGCAGTTTCCGGCCTTTCCACACTGTTGGAGTTGCGCCACAGGCCCCATCAAAAGGCCGAAAATGGACATAACGGCATGGGCAAAAACCGCCATGGTGCGGGGGGGAAGGACCTGCTGATCAAGGTGCCGGTAGGAACCGTTATCAAAGACGCAGAAACTGATGATATCCTGGCGGACCTGACAGAAAACGGGCAGCGTGTGATACTGCTGAAAGGG
>JBAVTM010000290.1:0-3470 GCA_049696195.1 Desulfuromonadaceae bacterium
ATCCAGGACAGCCAGGCCGTCGGCGGTTCGGGAGATCCGTTCGCCCTGAGCTGCTACCAGTTCGCGAATTTCCTGAAACAGGGTGAATTCCAGGGAGCAGATACGCTCTTCAGCCCCCAGCACCTTCTCTTCGTAGTTTTTCAACTCATCGGTGACATAGCGTTCGGCGTTGGCGAGGGTCTGCCGACGGACGTAATCAGCCGGTACAGCCGCCAGGTTGCTTTTGGTGATTTCGATCGAATAACCGAAAACCCGGTTATAGCGGATCTTGAGGGTCGATATGCCGGTGCGGGCCCGTTCCTGGGCCTCCATTCTGGCGATAAACCCCTTCCCTTCGCTGCTGATGGCGCGCAGTTCGTCCAGATCGGCATTGTAACCGGGGGCGATGATTCCCCCCTCACGGAGCGAGAAAGGAGGACTTTCGATGATGCCGCGCGACACCAGGGTGCAGATGTCGTCCAGAGGGTCAACCGCGACCATGAGCGACCGAAGCAGCGGAGCCTGCACCGCCGCCAGGCGATCGAGCAGGTGCGGCAGGTGGACCAGTGAATCATGCAGTGCCCGCAGGTCGCGGCCACCGGCGCTGGCCATGCCGATGCGGCCGTTGAGCCGCTCCAGATCGGCGACGTTTTTCAGGCGCGCAGCCAACTCTTCCAGCAGAGCGGGCGACTCCAACAGCTCTTCTACCGCATCAAGCCGCTGCCTGATCGGCTCCAGTTCGATCAGCGGGTAGCTGAGCCACTGTTTCAGACGGCGGGCGCCCATGGCGGTGCCGGTGCGGTCCAGGCACCCCAGCAGTGAACCGGAGCGCTTCCCCTCCGCCATGCTGGCGGTGATCTCCAGGTTGCGCCGGGTGGCCGGATCGAGAGCCAGATGTTGACTGCGGCGCGACACGATGATATCGCGGATATGCGGCAGCGCCGCCTTGCGGTTTTCGCGCAGATAATGCAGGGCGGCAGCAGCGGCCAGCAGGGCGGCAGGCGCCTCCTCCAGGCCAAGCGCTTCGGCCGAGGCCGCCCCGAAATGGCCGCAGAGCAGCGTCGTGGCATAGTCGCGGTCGTAAATCCAGGACGGGGCCCGGGAGACAATCCGCAGCCCCAGAAATGAGCGCAGATCGGCAGGCAGCGCTTCGCGGTCAAGGGAGTCGGAGATGAGGATCTCACGGGGGTTGATCCCGACCGCTTCGGCCAGTACGGCGGCAGCTCCGGTCTGCTCAGTCGCCCGGAACTCGCCGGTGGAAACATCCAGCCAGGCGCACCCCCAGATTCCGCCCGACGTTTCGCAGAGCGCCAGCAGATAATTGTTTTCGTCCGGGACAAGGCTCTCGGATTCGATTAGAAGGCCGGGGGTAACAACCCGTACGACTTCGCGCCGGACAATCCCCTTGGCCTGTTTGGGGTCTTCAACCTGTTCGCAGATTGCCACCTTGTGGCCGGCTTCAATCAGCCTGGCGACGTAGGGGGCGGCCGAATGGAACGGGACGCCGCAGAAGGGAATCTCGTCGCCACTCCCCTTGTTGCGTGAGGTCAGGGCGATGTCCAGTATGCGCGATGCCAGCAGGGCATCGTCCAGAAACATTTCGTAAAAATCCCCCATGCGGAAAAAGAGGATCGCATCGGGATAACCCGACTTGATCTCCAGATATTGCCGCATCATGGGGGTTTGCTCTGCCATGGCAGGTGCGCCTTTCGCATGCTGAAATAAGTGACTGGTTGTAGCACACGACTCCAGGCTTTTCAAGGCGGAGAGACATGAAGAATGTATACTCTGTTATTTGCTCTTGAAAACTTTCATGGTAGAATTCCCGATCTAATCCAGACCATCCGAATGAGAGCCCCACTAAAACTATGATTTCTCTTTCTCTACGCATAAAATTCATACTCGGCACTGCTCTCCTGATCTTGCTGGTCGGAGGCGCGATCGGCCTGCTGGTCAAGCATGAGCTTCATTCCCGTTTTGAAGATGAAGTCCTTAAGCGCGGCCTCTCCGTTGCCCGCTATATCGCTGAAGCGGCCGAAATCCCGCTGATTACCGAAAACAAGTTCAGCCTTGATTTGCTCGTCAACGGCTACCGGAAACTTGATAAGGATATCGAATACATCTATATCGTAGCCCCCGACAATGCACTGACGGCCCACACCTTCGGCGGGGCGGTCCCCCAGCAGCTGATCAATGAGGCGCTTAAAGCGCCGCGGGACAAGAGTCAGACGTCCACTCTTGAAGGAAGAGAGGGGCGGGTCTATGACATTTCATCGCCTATTCAGGGTGGATCGCTCGGGTCGGTTCACATCGGCCTGTATGAAGTGCTGGTTGACAGGAACGTTGAGGGTGTTTTGATGCGGATGCTGCCGTTTATCCTCGCCATTCTGATCCTCGGCATAGCAGCGGCAATCGTGTTTGCATCCGCAATTACCCGTCCGATAGCGCTTCTGACGAACGGAGTCGAGCGCTTGAGTATGGGCGGGGTCAACGAACCCATTATCATCACTTCGCATGACGAAATCGGACAACTGGCGGAAGCGTTCAACCAGATGACCGCAAATCTGCGGGAAAGTACCGTATCGCGCGAATTCATGGAAAAGCTCGTTAATACCATGAACGAAGTGCTGGTGGTGATCTCACCGGAAGGATTTGTCATGAACGTCAACAGGGCTTATTTTGAGTTATTCGGCCCTGTGTCGGCGAAGATTATCGGACGACATGTGGATGAATTCGACCCGACTGAAGCGCCGACCCGGATGTATGCCGCATACGAACAGTCGCTGGAAGGCAATCGGCTTCAGGGGATTGAGATTTCGTGTCATTCCGTGACCGGAGAGGAGATACCCCTTCTGATGTCACTGGCCGTCATGCGGGACGAGGATGGCGCGCCGCAGGCGATAATCTGTGCGGCCCAGAACATCAGCAGTATCAAAAAGATTCAGGAAGCACTGCAGCAGAAACAGGACGAACTGGAGGAGGTCAATCGGAATCTGGAAGAAATCGTTGCCTCGCGTACGGCAGAACTGGCGATAGGAAACGAGGGATTGCGTGCAGAGGTCGCCGAGCGGCAGAAAAAAACCGAAGAATTGCGGGCCGCCCGCGACCTTGCCGAATCTGCCAATCGCGCCAAGTCGGAATTTCTGGCAAATATGAGCCATGAAATGCGGACCCCGCTCAACTCGATCATCGGCGGGACCGAATATCTTGATTCGACAGGGTTGAGCGAAGACCAGCAGCGCTGCCTCAAGATGATACACCATGCCGGGGACAGCCTGCTGATACTGATCAATGACCTGATCGATCTTTCCCGCATAGAAGCCGGTCAGCTTGAATTAAACGTTCGCCCCTTCAATCTGCAGCACACCCTTGAGCGCGTTATCCAGATGGTTGAGCAGGATACGGAACGCAAAAAACTGAGACTTTCGCTGGATAGTGCGCCCTCGATGCCGCAGGTCGTGGAAGGAGATCAGATCCGGCTTCAGCAGGTC
>JBAVTM010000291.1:0-1876 GCA_049696195.1 Desulfuromonadaceae bacterium
GTCATGCGGATGCTGGATCTCGATTTTAATCCGATCTCCAAATATTACGAGGCTTCCCTGCAGATGAAGGCAAATAACGGCATCTTTATTGTCGATGATTTCGGCCGGCAGCTGATCGAGCCGCGCCTGATTTTGAATCGCTGGATTGTCCCGCTGGACCGCCACATCGATTTCATGACGCTCCATACGGGGATGAAGTTCGTGATCCCCTTTGACATGCTGGTGGTATTCGCTACCAATCTCAATCCATCGGAGTTGCTGGATGAGGCCTTCCTGCGGAGAATCAGGTACAAGATCCAGATTGACCGACCAAATAGTGATGAGTTTCTGAAAATTTTTAAAGCGGTCTGTGTCACAAACGGCATCGACTTCGTGCAGGAGGTATATGACTATCTGGTCGGAGAATGCTATCAGAAGTACGGCATGGAGCGAAACGCCTGCCACCCGCGTGATCTGATTGATCATATTGTGGTCGATGCGCGCTACTACAAGAAACCGGCACAGCTCACCAGAGAGAACATGGCCATGGCCTGCGAAAATTACTTTGTGACCAAGTGAGCCATCATAACATCCAATCCGCCCCTTAATGCCACAGGAAGGGAGGGCAATGATGTTACGTGTCGTTACTAACGATTTTATGACAGGAAGAGTTCAGGATTTTTTCTGCACGGTATGGGAGCCAATAGATATTCGCTCCCATATTTTTTTAAATTCGGGGGCTGCCTAGTACCAAGGTACAGTATCGACTGTTTCTTTTTCCCGCCTACAATTACACCAAATGGTGCTGATCCAGAAGCGGAGCTTGCCGTTTAAGCAGAAACGCAGAGTGTACCAAGGTCCAATAGACAGGTGTCACATTGCCCGGTACACTTGAGAAAAATAAAGTTGAATTAATAGCGATCAGACAATGTAAGACAAAAAAAGGAGGCATGTCATGGCAACCAACACAAGGGTACCTGCAGCAGGCACAGGAAACGAAGTCGTTGGCAAGGTTGTAATCCTCTACGGGACGGTAAAGGCCATATCTCCGGATGGCACCATTCGTCTTCTCATGCCGAACAGCCCCATATTTGCCAATGATCGCATTGTTACGGAAAGCGACGGCAATGTGTCCGTTATGTTTGATGGAACTCCTCCCACCCAGATGGATCTTGGAAGGATGAGCAACGTAGTGGTCGATGAAGATGTTTATGCAGGCGGGGTGTCGAGCGTGGCTTCAGATGCCGCCGCAGAGGCCGAGCAGATTCAGAAGGCCCTCATGGCTGGTGACCAGCCGATCGATCTTGAGGCAACCGCCGCTGGTGGTGATACAGGTGTTGGGGGCGGGCATCCGGTGTTTGTCGTCGATGTGACAGGCGCCGAAGTTACCCCGACAAGCGGGGCTGGGACGATTGGGGTCACCTACGGAACAACTGGCACGCTTGAAAGTGCATTCACGCAACCTGTCACGCCGGTCAACGAAGCGCCGATTGCGGTCAACGACGTCGCAGCCGCCAATGACGCCCTGATAACCGCAGAGGATACGCCACTGACAATTGCCGCCGCCGCCCTGACCGGCAACGACAGCGATCCAGATGGTGATGCCTTCAGCATTACCGGATTCACGCAGACAGGTCATGGCACACTGGCTCAAAACAGCGACGGCAGCTTCACCTACACGCCGGAACTCAACTACAACGGTTCGGACAGCTTCACCTACACCATCACCGACGCCAACGGCGCAAGCGCCACCGCAACGGTTTTCATCAACGTCACCCCGGTCAACGATCCGCCGATTGCGGTCAACGACGTCGCTGCCACCAATGACGCCCTGGTAACCGCAGAGGATACGCCACTGACAATTGCCGCCGCCGCCCTGACCGGCAACGACAGCGAT
>JBAVTM010000292.1:0-5278 GCA_049696195.1 Desulfuromonadaceae bacterium
ATGATGGAGAGGCCGGCATGCACCAGCATGGCCATGCCGGGGCGCGACCCTTCGAGGGTGCGGCTGCCCAGATCCCGCGAACCACGGCGGATGATGTAGGCGGCGTGATGTTCGATTGATGAGAGCGTGGCGGGATCCTTGAACAGCACCATGCCGGCTCCCATCGGCACATAGAGTTGCTTGTGGGCGTCGATGGTCACCGAGTCGGCCCGTTCGATGCCCCGCAGCAGTCCCCGGTAGGTATCGGAAAACAGGGTCGGTCCGCCCCAGGCGGCGTCCACATGGAAGTGGCACCCCAGCTCCGCGGCCAGGTCGGCCAGGGCTTCCAGCGGATCGACGTTGCCCGTCTCGGTGGTGCCGGCGATGCCGATGAGGCTTAATGGGCGGATCCCCTCGCCTCGCAGCCGTGCGCAATGCTCCCGAAGCCGCTTCATGTCGATGCGGTTGTTGTCGTCCGTCTCCACCGTAACGAGGTTATCCCGTCCGATCCCCAGCAGGTCGGCGGCTTTGCCCAGGGAATAATGGCCGCGGCGGGAGACCAGAACGGCCAGGCCCCGGCAGTCCAGATGCTGCAGGGCCTTGAGCAGTCCCTCCCGCGAGATCCCCTTGAAATCGCCCGAGGGTCCGCAGAGGCGGTTGCGGGCAGCCCACAGTGCGGTGACGTTGGCGATGGTGCCGCCGGAGCAGAAGGCGCCCAGGGAGTAGCTGCTGTTCTGAATCCACCGGCTGTAAAAATCGTCGCTGCCGCTGTAGACCAGGCGATGCATCATGGCCAGCACCTGCCGTTCCATGGGCGTGAAGGCACGGGAGGTTTCCACCTTGACCAGATTCTGGTTAAGGGCGGTCAGGATCCGGGAGAGGGGGAGCATGAAGTATGGCAGGGCAGAGGTCATGTGCCCGATGAATCCCGGCGAGGCGGTGTGTACGGATTGGGAAACGAGTTTTTCCTTGAGGAATTCCGTGTAGTCCGAAACGTAGGTGGGGTCTTCCGGGATGCGGGACTTGGAAAAGTCCCCCTCGATTTCATCGAGGTCGCGCTCAACGGCGACGATATGCTCCTGCAAAAAGCCGGTCAGATCGTCTGAAATGGCCTGATCGATGCGGCCCAGAGTGGAGTCGGGGGCTTCAGGGACGGTAAAAATCCGGTATATATTCTCCAGGTTGGCTTGGGCAAGTTCTCTTGATTTGGGCATGGGAATGAGGTCACCGTTTTTTCAAGGGTATGAATAAATTGGCGAAAAACATACTTTCGCAGGAGATGTAACACCGTGATAAAAAAAACGGATAACCCTGTATACAGAACCGGTCCGCCTTATGTCAAATCCAAAAAGGATGGAGCGGGCCGAGGGGCCTCAGGACGATTGAGTGAGGCGGCGGGATCTACGACGTGGCACGCGGCAGGTAATCCTCCCGCACCGGTGAGAACACCTCCACGGCCACCGACTCCTCGATGATTTCGGCGCAATGCAGCACGTCGCCCGGAATACACCAGCTGTCCCCCGGCCGCACGTCGTGGACTTCCGCTCCGACCGTCAGCCGGATCTGTCCCTTCACCAGGTAACCGATCTGTTCGTGGGGGTGGGAGTGCAGGGGGAGGAGGGCCCCTTTTCGCAGCCGGAACTCCGCCATCAGCGTCTTGTCGCCATGCACCAGTGTCTTCTGTTCTATGCCGTCCAGCGGCCGTCTGTACCCTTCATTGCTCTGCTTTTCAAACATCTTTGCCCTCTATGTCTTCATTCGAATGAAAGGCCTCTACCGTTCAAAGCGGCTGCGGATTACGGCGGAGTCACTGGTCTTGCAGCGCCTGACGATGTGCCCCTTGTAACCGGATCGGCCTGGTTTTTACAGATGACCCTGATCTCTTTTCGGTTGACGCCAGTGGTTTCCGAGATGGTCGTATACCCGCGGGGACATTCGGCTTTTGCTTGTTCACGACAGACGGATAACGAATCCGCGGCATCGCACCGGATGATATGCGTCTCGCGCCCGTCCTTTCCATAACTTTTGGATACTGTTGAACAGCCGCTGCTGATCACAGCAATACACACGACCCCACAAGCACGTATGACTCGCCTCATTTCTTACCTCCAAAGAAAAAAATGCGGAATAAATGTGAGACAGATGTATTGCAGAACACTTCTGCAGTGAATTACATCTGTCCCGCTCTATTCACCTGTAAATACTAAAGCAGAATCTGTTTTGACATATTATTAGGCAATTACGGCGCGTTATCTTGATCACACCCCGAGTCCCAGACTTTCACAGAGCTTTTGTGGTTCGAATTGTTCCGCGTCAAAGGATGCCTCTCCGGGGCCCCTCACAGTTTCGACCTTAGCCTGTTCGCTTGCCAGGACAATTCTGTCGTTCTCCAGCGCTACCAGATGGGCGCTGTGTTCGAGTAGCTCAAAGAGGTAGACGTACTTGGCAACTTCTACCGGCTGGCATGTTTTCCGGCCGTAGTATTTGCTGGACTGGCCAAAGACGTCGGTCACAGCCCGATCGTCATAGATCGCGAAATCAAAGGAGCTGTTTGTGTCCCTGCCGCTGATATCGACGGCCGTTGGAAGCTCGTCACGGAAAGCGAGCCGCATGTCGATGTTGTCGCGGTACTGTGCAACCAATACCTTCTGGACTTCGGAGTCAGCCAGCTCTTCGCGAGTGGTCACGAAGATGCGTGTGATCTGGACGCCGCGATCGAGGGCGCGGACGTTGGCCTGATAGAAGTTCAACAGTGCCCCCCGACTCATCCAGCCGCAGGTTAACGGGTCTACGGCCTTGATACGGTGCGTTGCCTGATCGGAGAGCCTGGCGCCTTCCAGATAAAACTCCAGCTCTTCAAGGGTGATGTATCCCTGCTGCAGCGTAGCGAGACTCTTTATGGTGGCGGAGATCAGTTCGTGAGCCTTGGTTTTGCATTCCTCATCATGGATTTGCGCCAGGGCGAAAGGGATTTCGTGGACCTGTTGGTACTGGGCAAGAAGCTCGGCTTTGGATTTTTCGATATCCTCCCGTACCAGGTAGGTGACCAGTGACAGCAGTATTCCCATGCCGAAAACTATATAAGCCGCCAGTTCGTTATGCAGCACCAGATGAAAAAAGATCGCCAGACCGGATCCGGCGATGAATTCGATGAACACCGCCAGTTCATGCATTTTTTTACTCAGGTTATTCATGTTTCCTCCGTTTATGAGCAGAACGTACGCATACCGCCTCTGCGTCCTGCCATGGTGAAGCCGACGGCAAAAAAAAGCCGGATCGCCATAATATCTGTTTGATATTTCGGCGACCCGGCTATCTCATGAGACCCAATAGGCTTTCCGTCCCACCCTCGCGGATGGTTTAGTATTATCGTCTATTTTCCAGCGTATGCGGCTAAGGAGGTACCTTGGTAGCTCAGGGAGAGGGGAAAGTCAAGGTAAAATGTCTGGTGGTGAGATATATTCTCAGTAAATACAGTAAGTTGAAGGAGTGCTGTTTGTGCAGAAAAAATGCGGGACAGATTCATTTGAATCAGACATAGCTGTCCCGCTCTATTCTGCGACACGCACTATGAAGGGTGTGGTCACGGGTTCTGCCGGTCGGTCTGGTTCCACCGCGATGTGTCTCTTTTGTCCACGGCGCTTTCAGCATCCTTCGGCCATCCCCTGACCACTATTGCCAGATACCGTAAAGCGTCCACCGCCAGCTTGGCGAATACATTGACTATGTATTTGAACATTTCGCACAGGGTCCAGAAAATCGCCCCCAGAACCAGTATATACAAGGCTTTCAGCAGCACCGTCCCTGATCCAAGTCCACCGATTCCGTTCCAGATCATCTGTATGATCTGCATCATAAATCCTCCTTTCTCTCCGTGCACTCCGTTCCCCTTGCGTGCCGCCAATATCCCCGTCTGCTATCGTGAGAACAACAACCAGGCTGCCGAATGTATACCATGGATCACCATGAAAACAAATTTTATTGACCGCCGCAAATGGTATCAGTTTAAACGGAAGCCTTGGCAAACCATGCGGCAGTCCGGATCGTTTTTTGTTTTGCAAAGTCGCTTCATACTGAAACCGATGTGTGTTATATATTAATGTCACTCTTCTGCGAAAGAAGGTTTCACATGGCACACGACAAAATCATCATAAAAGGCGCCTGCGAGCACAACCTGAAGTGCATCGACGTCGAAATCCCCCGTGACCAGCTGGTCGTCATCACCGGCCTCTCCGGCTCCGGCAAGTCTACCCTGGCGTTTGATACGATCTACGCCGAAGGGCAGCGCCGCTATGTGGAGTCGCTCTCCTCCTACGCCCGCCAGTTCCTGGAGCAGATGGAAAAACCGGACGTCGAGTCGATCGAGGGGCTCTCGCCGGCGATTTCGATCGAGCAGAAAACCACCAGCAAAAACCCCCGCTCCACGGTCGGCACCGTCACCGAGATCTACGACTACCTGCGTCTGCTCTTTGCCCGGGTCGGGCGTCCCCACTGCACCTCCTGCGGCAAGGAAATCACCTCCCAGACCGTGTCCCAGATGGTGGACCAGATCATGGTTCTGCCGGAGGGTACGAAGCTGACCCTGCTGGCCCCGATGATCCGCGGCCGCAAGGGCGAGTACAAGAAAGAGCTCAATCAGCTGCGCAAGGAGGGCTTTGTCCGGGTCATCGTCGACGGGACGGTCCGCGATCTGGCCGATGACATCGAGATGGACAAGAAGAAGAAACACGACATCGATATCGTCGTGGACCGGATCGTCGTCAAGGAGGGGATCCAGCGCCGCCTGGCCGATTCGCTGGAGACGGCGCTGCACCATGCCGAGGGGGTCGTCAAGGTGGAGGTCGTCGCTCCGCCACTGGATGAACCGCCGGAAGGGAAGAGAAAAAAGGCAGCCAAGCCGGTGCAGATGCTCTTCTCCGAAAAACTGGCCTGCATCGAGTGCGGCCTGTCGTATCAGGAGATCACCCCGCGGCTGTTCTCCTTCAACAACCCCCACGGAGCCTGTCCCGATTGTACCGGACTCGGCACCCGGATGTACTTCGACGCCGAGCTGGTGATCCCCAACCAGGAGCTTTCCCTGCGTGAAGGGGCCATCGCGCCATGGGAGAAACGGCTCTCCGGCTGGTTTCACCTGATCCTGGATGCGCTGGCCAAGGCCTACAAGTTCGACATCCGCACCCCGTTCAAGGAACTGCCCGAACCGGTTCGCGACGTGATCCTGAACGGTTCCAGGGGGAAAAAGATCGAATTCTGGTGGGAGGAGGACGGCGAGCGCCGCCATACCTACCAGAAGGAGTTC
>JBAVTM010000293.1:0-2516 GCA_049696195.1 Desulfuromonadaceae bacterium
CCGCCGGTCACCCGCCGCACGATCGCGACGCCGTCGGCACGGCAGCGCTCCAGGTCCAGCACCTCGGCGGCCTTCTGGAAGCGTCCCAGCGACAGCGCCGGCGGATTCCAGCCGTACAGCCGCAGCACCGGCCGGGAGGATTCGGGATCGAATGAACGCAGCAGCGCCTCATCGATAGCCATGTTCTCCGCTCCGGGGAGCGGCGGGGTTACGATGAGGCGCCAGAATTGTGAGTTTTGCATTGCCATCACTACACCAGATTCATGGTGATGCTTTCGGAAAATAATTGACGCCGGAAATCCCTTCGAAATCATTGTCCTGGGTCCAAAGTACCGCGGCGTGGATCTGAGCCGTTGCCAGGATGATGCTGTCAGCCATCGGTGTTTTCACCTCCAGACTCAACTTTGCCGCCAAAAGCGCTATTGACGAGGTAAGATCAACGACCTTTCCCTGCTGCATCATCGCCACCGCCTGAAGCGCCGCATCCTCCCCCCGTTGCCGACATACGATCTTGAATACCTCGTACAGGGTGATAGACGGCACCAGCAATTCGGCGACATTGCCGAGCGGGACCGCGAACCGGTCGGCATTCGGCCCGTCAGCGAAATACTCCAGCCATCCCGAAGAATCCACGATATTCACAGGCGGTCGTCCTCACGTTCCACGGTCGTGTCGATACCCTTCAGAAATCCTCGCATCTCCCCGATATCTCTGGTCGGCAGCAACTCGATCCGGTTGCCGTAAGCGATGACCTGCATCATCTGCCCCGGCACGAGATGAAGGCTTTCACGGACATCACTGGGTATGACAACCTGGTATTTGGGGGATAATTTAACTGCTCCCATCGGCCGACTCCTATCGATTGCAATTTTGTTCAACGATATCATGCTCGATACCGGAAGAAAAGCGCAAATTTCAACGATTATCACCACGCTTCCCACCATCAACAAGAAAGCAGCCTGACGATAATTAGCCAGGGCGCTTTCTTTTCATAAGATAGTGACACTTGCCTGTTTTTTAGCTAATCGCCACGGCTACAATACGGGGAGCGGCCCCAATTACCCTCAAGGACTGACCCCTCCGGGGTCCCTGAAATGTTGGGATATTCCAGTCACCTTATTCGTTGACCAATACCAATAAATATTATAGGGTAATATTATAACAGCATAGCTGGAGGTAATCTCATGCAAAAAAATACCAGTGTTACCCTTGGTAAGCACTACGAAAATTTCATTTCTCAGCAGGTTGTCCAAGGCCGTTTTGGTTCAGCAAGCGAGACAATCCGTGCCGGTCTGCGACTTTTGGAAGAACGGGAAACCAAACTGTCCTTGCTACGCCGTGCGCTTATTGAGGGTGAAGAAAGCGGCACCGCTGATTATTCGCTCAAGAGCTTACTTTCTGAGCTTGACGGCGAAAGTGTTAACTGATGCCCACATTTACCCTCACAAACCTCGCGAAGGCGGATTTGAAAGAGATCGCCAAGTTCACACAAAACCGTTGGGGGCGTGAACAGCGCGACTTGTATCTACAAATGCTGGACGTTTCATTTCAGCAGTTGGCTGCCAACCCGCTTAAAGGTAAGGATTGCAGCGATATTCGAATTGGCTACCGAAAATTGAATGCTGGCAGTCATGTGATTTTTTACCGTCAAACGCTTACCGATACGATCGAGATCGTCCGTGTTTTGCACGGACATATGGATATTGAAACACGACTCTCTGTGCTGAAGTAGGGGAATACAGGGACACCATACCCATTAACCTGTGATTTTCTTGCGACCGGCTTTTCTGGGTTTCACAATGCGTTGCAGGGAAAACTCCAGGGAGTCAAGAAATGTGTCTCCCCCCAGAGCCCGGCCCGTCCGCTCATGACCACGTATCTTGTCAGCATCCTCTTCGTTTGCATCCGACAGAAATTGCTTCCACGCACCAACCATCTCCAAAAGAGGCGCGACCTTGACCAGCATGTCGTCTTGCCCGGCGGCATGTGCCCTGGCGCTGCTCCATTGCCACGAATAGGGATCCGGCGCAAGATTAGCTCGTACCGGATTCATTTCTATGTACTTCACGGCAGCCAGAAGGTAGGTCTCGTCCATGGGAAATGACGAGAACCTTCCCTGCCACAAGTGACCTGTCCACTTTTGGCGACGGTTTATCATAGCAGAGTAGCGGCGATGAGCCTCGCCAATGGCCAAGCGCAGCCCTTCTTCAGTTTCAGGCACGGCAATGAGGTGGACATGGTTCGGCATCAGACAGTAGGCCCAAATAGCCACGTTGCATTTCCGGCACCACTCGGCCATCAGGGCTAGATACGCCTGATAGTCTTCATCTCGGAAAAAAGTTTCCATTCTCCGGTTGCCACGCTGGGTAACATGGTGGGGTATACCGGGGGCAATTATGCGGGCGATTCGTGGCATGTGACGAAATTACTGCATGGGTTCTGTGTCGTCAAGTGTAAATAGGTATGGTGTCCCTGTATTATTCTTGACGATGCGCGGCTGCGGCAGGAACGGGATC
>JBAVTM010000294.1:0-2619 GCA_049696195.1 Desulfuromonadaceae bacterium
GCGTATAAACACGAAAGGCCCGGTGATGGACATCGGGCCTTTCGTGTTACCGTTTACTTACGTTCAGCTTCTAGGCGCTGGCTGCCAGTGCCTTTTCATAACCGATGCTGAAAGCCTTCCTGTTCAGTTCGATAAATGCCTCGGGGACACTTGAAAGAACTGCCTTCTCGGCATTTTCACGACTTACCTGACCGGTCAATGCCACCATTGCACCAAGGGCAACGATGTTGGCAACAATTTCACGGCCGACATCGTTTTTGGCAGTATTGATAATCGGGAAAGAGATGATCTTGAAACTCCCTTTCGGAAGATTCTTGACGAGATCGGAATCCAGAAGCAGGATGCCGCCATCTTTCAGGTCGTGCGTATATTTGTCACACGCTTCCTGAGTCATGGCCAGCAGTGCATCAACTTTGGTCGCTTTCGGGTAGTCGATTGTTTCGTCGGAGATTATTACTTCCGATTTCGATGCGCCACCGCGAGCTTCCGGGCCGTAGCTTTGTGATTGAACGGCCTGTTTTCCTTCATAGATTGAGGCAGCTTTTGCCATGATAATCCCGGCAGTGATCAGACCCTGACCACCAGCACCGGAAAATCTGAGTTCATATCTTGACATGAATATATCGCTCCTTTTCCTGTAATTGTTACTTGGCAGCCTTGGCACGCTCGATAACTTTAGCGTACTCGGCAGTATACTCAGCCTTGGTATCATCCTTATAAAGAACACCGGTCAGAACTTTGCCCTGAAGTTGCTCGGCAGTCATTTTTTCAGCAGCCTTAACCGGCACGGCAATTTCTTTAAGACGGTTCATCATCTCAATAACCGACTTGAACTTGTTGCGTCGTCCATAGGTGGTCGGACAGTCGTCGAGAATTTCAACGACCGAGAATCCCTTGTGCTGAACAGCCTCGACAATCAGTTTATCAATCTGGTTGGCATGGAACGCAGTGCCGCGGGCAACAAAAGTTGCGCCGGCACCGATTGCCAATTTGGCGATATCAAAACCGGGATCAGGGTTGCCGTAAGGAGTTGTGGAAGCCTTGGCTCCGGTTGGCGTACATGGAGAAAACTGTCCGCCGGTCATGCCGTAGATATTGTTATTAAGAATGATGTACGTCATGTCGATATTGCGACGACAGGCATGAATGAAGTGATTGCCGCCGATTGCAGTACCGTCGCCGTCACCACCGACCAGAATAACATTCATTTCCGGCTTGGCCATCTTGACGCCTGTTGCAAAGGCAGCAGCGCGGCCATGTGCAGTGTGCAACGTACAACAATCGATGTAACCGGGAAGACGCGAGGCACAACCGATACCGGAAACTACCGCGGTCTCCTCTTTCTTGAGCTTGAGCGTGTCCATGGCACGGATCAACCCCTTCATAACGATGCCGTGACCGCAGCCTGGACACCAGATGTGGGGCAATTTGCCGGGACGAAGATATTTCTAATAATCAAAAGCCATGGTTATTTAACCTCCTTGATCTTATCGAGGATCTGATCGGGATTAATCGGCTCGCCATCAACCCGGAATATCCCGAATATTGGAGCCTTACCCTGTGCACAACGCTCGACTTCACCTGTACACATACCCAGATTCATTTCAGGTGTTATAAATGCTTTGACTTTACCGGCCAGAGCCTTGATCTGCTTGTTCGGGAAAGGCCAGAAGGTCTTGATGCGGAACATACCGGCTTTGATCCCCTGCTCACGGGCGGCATTAACAGCATACCGTGCAGAACGTGACGTGGAGCCGTATGCGATAACTACCACTTCGGCATCGTCAAGGAGGTACTCTTCAAAAGTGACAATGTCATCAACGTTTGCTTCAACCTTGCGTACTTGGCGCTCTTCTTCAGCCTGGACGACCTCGGCCTTGGTTGTTGGAAAACCGTCTGCCATTTTGTTGAGGCCGGTCACATGAAACTTGTAGCCGGAACCAAAGGCAGCCAGAGGAGGCACATCACCAAAACTGGTATCATACGGTTTGTAATCGGCAGGAGATACGGTCGGAGCTTTGCGTGGTTCTATGGCAATCTCGCCCGGTTCCGGGAATACGACGCGTTCACGCATGTGGGCAATAATCTCATCCGGCATAACCATAACCGGAGTACGATATTTTTCGGACAGGTTGAAGGCGCGAATGACCTCTTCATATGTTTCCTGAACGGAAGCCGGGGTCAGGCAGATGGCCGGATGGTCGCCATGTGTTCCCCACTTGGCGCACATCACGTCTGACTGGCTTGGCCCTGTCGGCATGCCGGTCGAAGGACCGCCGCGCATGACGTTGTAAATAACACACGGAATCTCCGCAATACAACCGTAACCGATCAATTCCTGTTTGAGTGAAAGGCCGGGACCGGATGTTGAGGTCAGTACCTTGGCGCCGGTCAGTGATGCGCCGAGAATGGCGGCCATGGCTGCAATTTCGTCTTCCATTTGCAAGAATTTACCATCGATCTTGGGCAGTTCGGCAGACATGATTTCAGCAACCTCGGTCGAGGGGGTGATCGGGTAGCCTGCAAAGAAGTCGCAGCCGGCATAAAGCGCGCCGAATGTTGCAGCTTCGTTACCCTGAAGAAACGCTACTTTTTTGGACACTGTTCATTTCCTCCTGT